>JBFFIL010000037.1:0-8613 GCA_041556535.1 Acidimicrobiia bacterium
CCTTCCTGTGAGCAAGGTCTGGACGGTTCCGGAGCCGAAGTTCACGTCTTGCAATGGGTTGTCGAGCCACCACACGAAGTCAGGCGAGTACTCGACTTCGAGATCATCCAGGGTGAGGCCGACGAACGGCGCAAGGGGCCCCGCGGCCGCGATGCCGAGCCAGGTCGTCTGGTCCGGGACCCATTCGTGGTTTCGCTCGACTTGCGCGAAGAGAGAACTCAGGTCCGTGTTTGCCCCGTCGCTGCTGCAACACCAATGAATAGGGGTATGAGCTCGATCGATGCCGGCCACGCCGAGGAGCGAGATACCGTCGAAGGCCCAATCCGTCTCAACTTCAAGGACGTCAACAAGAGTCGGGACGATGTCGATGCCGAACGCGGGCTCATCCACAACCAGACCATCTTCCTGTCCTGGGTACTTGATGAAGAGCGGCACGCGATACAAATCGTCGCGGTTGTCCTCATAGGGCCATCGCCTGTGCTCTCCCGGCACGAACGACGCTCCGTGGTCGGCAACCACGATCACCATCGTGTCGTCCCACGTGCCGGTTTCGTCGAGACGATCGAACAGCCTTCCGAACATGACGTCCAGCAGTCCCGTCTGATACAGGTGACGCTGAAAGCCGAGTCGCGCCGGCTCCGGCTCCGGGCCCCATCGCCCGTCTCCACGGACACCTTCTACCTCGCTGTACTCCTCCGGCCTCTCGTAGTGCGTCCCGGAAGGGTTGGTCTCCCAAGGCACGTGTGGCGACTTCAAGTGGACATAGTGGAGTATCGGAGACCGGTCGAGACCGATCCCGTTGACGATCCTCTGCATCCAGTTGACCCAGTCGGCCCGCATCGGATCGGGAGGGACTGGCAGGCCCTCGACCTCGACGCCCGGTCCCGCGGTGCGCACGTCCTGGCCGATGAAGCCCTTCCAACCGGTATCGATCGCAGGCAGCGACTCACGAATCTCGGACGGAAGGGTCAAGTGGCCGTAGACGACCCCGGCGTCCGCCAGAAGGGAGCTGAATCGCGCTGGCGCCCGCCCGGCGAACTCCTCACAGATGGCCTCAGGGCACATCTCTGCCACCCACTCGATGACATGCATCTCGTAGCTCTCGCCCATCAGGGTGAAGAGGTTGTCGGGGTGATCCACGCTCGAGGGACTCATACCCTTCTCCCCGAGGCGACCCGTCAGGATCGCCGGCACACTCTGAGTCGTGGCGATCGAGTCCGAGAGGGCGTTCCGGTACCAGGTGCCCTCCTTCTCCAGCCGTGCAAAGTTGGGAAACAGGGCATCGTTGACATGTCCGTCCAGGCCAACGATCGACGCAAGCGGGAACTCGTCGAGTTGTACGAGAACAATCGGCACGGGGTTGCCTATCGACCCGGCGCCGTCAGGGTCGAGGACACTGTCAGACCAAACCAAACTTGCGGAAGCAGAAGTCGCCATGAACATCACGAGCACCACCGGCAACGCCGCGCTGAAGAAGACCAACAAGTCGCGTCCGAATGTGTGAAGCGACAGGATCACTAGTGCAACCGCGAGCGCGACGATGACGAAGGGCAGCGTGTCGTCGGGCATCGCCTGGCGGGCGACGACCGCTCCAGCCATGATCGCCAGAGCCACGACGAGGGTCCCGTAGGTTCGATCCTCTGCCCGCTGGCCAACCGTGCCAGCAATTGTCATCGCCGCCCAGCCGAATGCAGGACCCACGGCCGCGATGAGGAGACCGAAAATGATGATCTGGGCGCCGCTGGTGCGGTTGGCGACGAACACCTCCGGGTTGTCGCCATAGAGATCGAGGAGCGGCCCCGCGACTGCGATTGCGGAAAGGCCGGAAATCACGAGCATGCGTCGCAGAAGCGGCCGATCGCTGAAAAACCCGTTGAACACGTTGAAAAATCTAACTGCTGGCGAGGCGAAGCAGGCATCTCCCGCAACCGCTCCCCACGCCCCGAGCGTTCTCCTCACCACAGGATCGGTGCTTAACTCGCGTATCGGGTGGCGACTCCTCACATGCTCAGGAACCGGCCGCCCACTTCCCGGCGTCAAAGTGGCGAGGATGGGCAATTGAGCGATTCGCGGCGAAGATTCTTCAGACGCATCCGCATCCGGATGCGTCTCTCATGGCTCTGGGCAACCGTACAGCAGCTGGCCCCCTACCTCGGGGTTCTGATCGTCGCCATGTTCCTCGCCGAGTGGCTGCTGGACTGGGACGGAGCATTGACATGGTCGTTGACCGCCACGACGTTGTTCGCGCTCGGTCTCGCCTCGATCGCCCTCGGTCTGCGCATCACCGACTGGGACGCATCGAGGGCCGCCGAGCGAGGGCTCGGAGCTCGTGATGCACTTACCACGGCCCTCGAGTTCACCGACCCTTCCGACGAGGTTCATGGCGCCATCCAGGAGAGAGCGGAGAGGATCGCCCTCTCGGCGAGCCCTTCGACCGCCATACCGGTAAGGGCACGGCCCGATCGGCTCCGTCAGGTCGGCCTGGCAGCGGCCATAGCGCTCCTGATAGCCCTTCTGCCACCGATAGGCGACACGCCGGCACTCTCTATCGACCTCCAGACCGCGTTGGAAGCCGAGGCCCAGGAAGTGGAGCGAATCGCCGATGCCATCGCGGCCGAGGACGTCGAGAACGCCGACGAGATCATCGCCGAGCTTCGGCGCCTGGCGGAGGAGTTGAGAGCAGCCGCGACCCTCGAAGAGGCCTTGGATGCGCTCGAGGACACCGAGACGAGGCTGGACGCGATGCTCGATCCCAATCAGTTGGCCCAGAAGGCGGCGGTCCAGGGCCTGGCCAACGACCTGGCATTGCGCCCGCTGGTGGATGGGACACTCGACGCAGCGGAGCAGTTCGAGCAGCTGTCCCAGATTCTCGACCAGCTCTCCGAGCCTGAGCTACGTGCGCTGCAGGATCGGCTCGAGGACCTTGCCGAGTCCCAGGCCGCCGGCAATCCGAGCCTTTCGACTCAACTCTCACAGGCTGCCGCCAGCCTCTCCTCGGGCGACCTGGCCGGCGCCAGCCAGGCACTCTCGGAGGCAGCCGACGCCCAGCGGTCCGGGGTCAGCCAGGCACGAGGTCAGCAGGCGATCTCGGAGACCCAGCGCGGGCTCGACTCCATATCCAGCCGCCTATCCGGTGAAGGAAGCCCCGATGGGACAGGGGTCGGAGACGGGGAGGGAGCCGAAGGAGGCGAGGGCGGCCAGGAGGGCTCGCAGGGGTCCGGGAGCGGGCAGCAAGGAAGCGGCGACGCAGCCTCTCCCTCCGGCGCGATCTCCGACGTCGCACCCGGCGAAGGTGGGGCATCGGGCCAGGGAGGAGAGGGAACCGTGGGAGCAGGATCCGGCGAGGACCATGGGACGGAGGTCTCTACGAGCAGTGTCTATGACCCGGCTGTGACCGGCCCCGCCTCGGACCTGCTAAAGGTCGACATCTCGGGTGGTGACGCCCAAGGGGACATCACCCAGCTCAAAGACGCGCCCACTTTCGAGGGAGAATCGGTGGTTCCGTACGCCACAGTGCTGCCTCGCTACTTGAATGTGGCTGCAGATGCGCTGGCGGCCTTGAGACTGCCACCGGCGATGAGAGGAATTGTCCAGTCGTATTTCGATCGGTTGGCCGAAGCGGCCCGATAGAGAGGAAAGGGTTTGACCCAGCCAACTCAGAAGAGGCTCGACCAATACGCCTCCTCCGCCAAGGAGATCGAAGCCGCGGTGGCCAACAAGATCGTGGGCCAGCCCGAGCTGATCCGGCAGACCCTCGTCGGGCTCCTGGCCGAGGGCCACGTCCTGTTGGAGGGTGTGCCTGGACTCGGCAAGACCGAGCTGGTCAAGGCCTTCTCCATGGCCATCGGGGTCGACTTCGCGAGGGTCCAGTTCACACCCGACCTGATGCCCGCCGACATCGTCGGGACTCAGGTGCTCGAAGAGGACGACCAGGGACGAAGACAGTTCCGCTACCGGCCCGGACCGATATTCACCAATCTTCTCCTTGCCGACGAGATCAACCGCGCCACGCCGAAGACGCAGGCCGCTCTTCTCGAAGCGATGCAGGAGCGTCACGTCACCGTTGGCGGCCAAACGCGAGGCCTGCCAAGGCCATTCCTCGTGCTGGCCACTCAAAACCCGATCGAGCTCGAAGGCACCTATCCCCTGCCCGAAGCCCAGCTGGACCGTTTCATGTTCAAGGTCACCGTCAACCCGCCTACGGCTGACGTCCTAGAAGAGATCCTGAAGAAGACCACCTCGGGCCAGATGCCTGAAGTCCCGCTCGCTGCCGACGTCGACACCATCACCTCCATGATCGCCCTCACCCCGACGGTTCCAATCGCATCCCACCTCCTCCGCTACGTGTCCGAAATAGTCGAGGCGACACACCCGGAGGGGAACACGGCAACGCCAACCGTCAAGCGCTACGTGCGCTGGGGAGCATCGCCTCGAGGAGGTCAGGCAATGGTGCTTGCAGCGAAGGCGGCGGCCGTGTTAGACGGCAGGCCGCACGTAACCGCCGAGGACATCCGGTGGGCTGCACCCGCCGCGCTGCGCCACCGACTGGTTCTCGGGTACGAGGCGACTGCCGAGGGAGTGAAGAGCGATGTCATCCTGGGCGAAGTGCTCCAGGCCACCCCCGAGCCCAAGGTGGATATCCGGGGCGCGCCGTGACGTTGCTCAGCCCCGCCCTCATGGCGAGGCTCGAGAGCCTGCAGGTGAACAGCAGGCGGCGACTGGTGGGGCGCTTCGGCGGGGAGCACGACTCCAAGCGGTACGGCAACACAATCGACTTTGCGGACTTTCGCGAGTACCACCCGGGAGACGACTTCCGCCGTATCGACTATCACGTCCTCGCACGCCTCGATCAGCTACTCATCAAGCTGTACGAGGCCGACGATGAGGTGACCCTGAGACTCCTGATCGACACCTCCGCGTCGATGTCGGTCGGAGGCAAGCTCGAACAGGCAAAACGCCTTGCCGCGGCTCTCGGTTTCGTGGCCCTGACGGCACACGACGCGGTGTCCGTGCACACGTTCCCAGCATCGGGCCCCGCCCCGCGCTTCGCCGGACGCGCCGCCGTGCCGGCCCTCTTCGCTCACCTCGAAGGGCTCCATGCGGTGGGGCCAACGCCTTTCGCCGAGGCGGCGCGCCACTTGCTGAGCCAGTCGGGGCTCCCCGGTGTAACCGTCCTGCTGTCCGACCTGCTCACTCCCCAATGGGGAGCCCTGGTGAACCTTCGCTCTGCCGGCTCGGATGTGATGGTCGTCCATGTGCTGTGCGAGGAAGACCTCGATCCCGGATACACCGGTGACGTCGAGCTCGTCGATCGCGAGGCCGGCGAAAGGCTCACAGTGAGCGTCACCGACGATGTGGCTCAGAGCTACAAGGTGCGAGTCACGGAGTGGAGGGACGAAGTGACCAGAGCCACACGAGGAAGCGGGGCTCTCTACACGATGGTCGACGCCCGCGACGACATCGAAACACTGCTCCTCACCACCTGGCGGGAGGCGGGCGTACTTCGATGAGTCTCCTCCTCCCGGCCGGCTTGCTGGCCGTGACGCTGGCTGCACCCGTAATCGTTCTTCACATGCTGACCCCGCGAAGACCGCCCACACCGGTCTCATCGCTCCTGCACTGGGACGGTCTTCGTCACTCGATCACCGCCGCCGAGCCCTGGCAGAAGCTCAGGTGGAGCCTCTTGCTGGTCCTCCAGCTCCTCATAGTGGGCCTGTTCGCGTTCGCCCTCGCGCGGCCAGCCCGGCTGGAGGTCGCGGAGCTGGCCGAGCACACCGTCTTCATCGTGGACGCGTCCGGTTCGATGTCCGCCATCGATGGCCAGCCCGACCGCCTCGCAGACGCCATCGAGCAGGCGAAGCTGCTCCGGAGCGACATCCCCAACGGCGGTATCGCCAGTCTCATCGCGGTATCCGATCACCCAACCGTCCTGGTGGAGCACGGTGACGATCCGGACGAATTCGGTCGTGCGGCCGAGACCATACGGACCACGGGAGGAGGAGCGGACTTCGAGGCGGCCTTCAGCCTGGCCGAGTCCCTGGTGACTGCAGACCGGCCAACCGGTTTCGTCCTGATATCCGATGGTCACCTCGACGAGGTGGAACAGCGTCTGGCTCCGCTCGGGACCAGCTACTTCGTCGTCGGCGCCAGTGACACGAACCGCGCCATCACGAATCTCTCGGTCACGGCGGGGCCGGGCGGGCTTCAGGCGAGGGTGACGATCGAGTCGACGGGTGGTCCCGGGGCCACCCAGACCCTCCGCCTCGACGTCGACGGCATCACCGTGCTCAGCGAGCAGGTGAGGATCCCCCGAGGAGAGGTGTTCGAGGAGACCTTCGAGTTGCCGGCGGGGACGCGTGTGGCCGCGTTCCTCGATGGCCAGGACCTCCTCGCCTACGACAACCAGCGCTATGTGGGGGCGCCGGTCCTGGGGAGCCTCAAGGCGAGGGTTCATGGCGAGGCGACCTTCTTCGTCGACCAACTGCTGGCGGCAATCCCCGATGTCGACGTGGATGTGGGTCTCGCCGAGGCCGTCGATTTCGAGGTGTTCGTCGGCATCCCCGTCCCGACCGACCAGACGACCCCCTTCATCGCCATCGATACGCCCGGCGGTGTCTCCGGGGTGACGCCTACGGGCCGGGTGGCCAACCCGATCCCGACCCTCGTCGCCGATCATCCGCTCCTCGACGACATCGACGTGAGTCAGATCGCGATCGCGGAAGCCCAGCAACTCGACGTGACCGATGGCCAGGTGCTCCTGGGGGCGCCCGGCGCACCGCTCATCGTGTCGGGCCGCTCCGGCGAAGCACCGTTCTTCTACTTCGCCTTCACCCTCGAGCAATCCAACCTCCCCGTCAGTGTTGCGTTCCCGATCATCGGCGCCCGCATGGTGGGCGCCCTCTCGGAGGTGGAAGGTGTCGCGGCCGGAATAACGGTTGGCGAACGGGTGCCCATCGGCAGCACGGGGGGAACCGTGACCGACCCGCGGGGAGACAGCATCCGCGTGTCCGTTGCCGACTCGGGTCCGGTGGCGGACCAGGCCGGTTTTTGGATCGTCGACCGGGCGGGTGAGGAGCCGTTCGAGCTCGCAGTGAACCCGGCCGTCTCCGAGTCTCGGCTCGCCCCGGTCGCCACGCTTCCGGAGATCAGACCGGCGGTTCCCGGAGAAGAGGCAGCGACCGGAACCGCAACGATCGCCCGCTCGATCCTCCCCTGGTTCGTGGGATTCCTGCTGGTGCTACTCGCCGCCGAGCTCTGGGTGAGCTACCGGACTCGCGGCGTCTCCCGACGTCAGTGGCGATGGGGCATGGCGGTGCGGACGGCAATCGTCGCCTTGATCATCCTCGCGCTGGTCAACCCGGTCATGACAACGAGGTCCGACGACGTGACAACGGTCTTCGTCGTCGACGTGTCGGCGTCGTTGGGAGCCTCGGCCACAACGGCACAGGCATGGGTCGAGTCGGCCCTGACAGAGGCAGGCGACGGCAGATGGGCCGTGATCGAATTCGGCCGCGACGCCCGGGTGGGGACACCGGTCGGCACCGACCCCTATCGCCGGGCTCGAGGAGTCGAGAAGGACGCGACCAACCTTGCTCGGGGTCTCCGGCTTGGCGAGTCTGTGCTCGATGGCGAAACGCGGCAGCGTCTCGTCTTGGTATCGGACGGTAGAGCGAACAGCGGTGACCTACAGGCCGAGCTCGACCGGCTCAAGACGCTCGGCATCGTCGTGGACGTCCACACCATCACTGGAGAGGCGAGGGCGGACGCTGCGATCGCCGGGATCGACGTGCCCAACGCCGTGAGCGAAGGAGAGGCGTTCTCGGCCACCGTCGAGGTTCTCTCCACCATCGGCGGTGAAGCGTTGGTCGAGCTGTCCGACGAGGAAAGCGTTCTGGCGGTCCGCCGGGTAAACCTCGACCCGGGATTGAATCTCTTCACGTTCAGGGTGGAGTCGGGAGAACCGGGCCTGCGAAGACTCACCGCCCGCGTCGAGTTGGCTGGAGACGCCACCTCCGAGAACGACAGCACGGTCAACGCCGTCGTCGTCGAGGGGCCGGACAGCGTGCTCATCGTCGAAGGCTCGGAGGAAGGTGCCGAGATCCTCGCGGCCGCCCTCGAGTCAGGGGGGCTCGTGGTCGAGAAGGTGACGGTGGACCTGCTAGGCAGCATCCAGGAGCTATCGATTCACCAGGCCGTGATACTCGTCGACGTCCCTGCCCGGGAGTTGAGCGGAGAACAGGTCGCGACGCTCGACACCTTTGTCCGCGATCTCGGTCGAGGCCTGATAGTCGTGGCCGGAACACACTCTTTCGGGCAGGGCGCATATCGGGACACCCCACTCGAGGCCCTCTTGCCACTCGACAGCGAGCCCCCCGAAGCCGAGCGCGAGGTCGAGGTTGCGGAAGTCCTTCTCATAGACACAAGCGAATCGATGGGGGCCTGCCACTGCAAGGACGACGGCACGACCACAGAGGAGGGCGGGGTCAACAAGACCGACATCTCGAAGGCCGCCGCTATCCGTGCCATCGAGGCCCTTGGAGTCCACGACGAAGTTGGAGTTCTCGCTTTCTCCGGGTCGAGCTCATGGGTCATCCCCCTTCAGGAGTTCCCCGA
>JBFFIL010000038.1:0-8603 GCA_041556535.1 Acidimicrobiia bacterium
CACCCTGTCGAACACGAGGTCCTGGTTGGCGGGAGACAGGCCGGCCGATGGCTCGTCCAGGAGGAGCACCTTGGGATTCATCATCAGGGCCCGTCCTATGGCCATCATCTGGCGTTCCCCACCGGACATGAGCCCCGCTCGCTGGCCTTTCCGCTCGGCCAGCAGGGGGAACATCTCGTGCACCCGCGCCGCACGCTCGTCGAACAGATCGGGCTCGAGATAAATGCCCATCTTCAGGTTGTCCTCGACACTCAGGCTCTGGAAGACGTTGGCCCGCTGCGGGACGTAGCCGATTCCCCGGGCGACCAACTCGTGGGCCGGCTTGTTCGAGACATCATCGCCGAGCAGCGTCACCGAGCCCGACCTCACCTCGACAAGGCCGAACATCGCTTTCACCAGGGTGGACTTTCCCGCTCCGTTGGGGCCGATGACCCCCACGAGCTCGCCGGGGTGGAGGTCCAGGTCGACTCCGGTGAGGACGTCGACTCCGGGTAGGTAACCGGCGACGACGCTCTCCGCCGCGAAAAGGGGCTCGGAGATCACGCCTTCTCCCCGTGGTGCTTGCCCAGGTAGGCATCGATGACGTCGGGGTTGGCAGCTATGTGAGCCGGTGGTCCCTCTGCTATCACGGCTCCCTGGCTCATGACTATAACCCAGTCGCTTATCTCCTGGACGACGTCCATGTCGTGCTCGATGAACACGACGGTCTTCCCCTCCGCTCGAAGCTCCTTGATGTGTCCGAGTAGCGACTGGGTGAGGGCAGGGTTGACGCCTGCCATCGGCTCGTCCAGCATGATCAGCTCGGGCTCGGCCATCAGGGCACGCGCCATCTCGAGCAGCTTTCGCTGACCGCCGGAGAGGCTGCCGGCGAGGTCGCCGGCCAAGGCTTCGAGGCTGAACCTTTCGAGTGTGGCCATGGCACGGTCCGTGTTCTCTGACTCCCGCTCCCGCCAGCGCCCGAAGAGTGCCACCCAGAACGACTCTCCTGGCTGGTTGTTTGCTCCGACGAGCATGTTCTCCAGAACCGTGAGCCTGGCGAGGGACCGGGTCAGTTGGAAAGTCCTGACCATGCCCCGCCGCGCGACCCGGAAGGACGGAATACCCACGAGGTGCCCGCCATTGAGATGCCATTCACCCCCGTCGTGCCGGTCGAACCCGCTGAGAACGTTGAAGAGCGTGGTCTTGCCGGCGCCGTTGGGCCCGATGAGGGACGTGATGGTCCCCCGCTCGATCTCGAGATGGTCGACATCGACCGCGTGGACACCTCCGAAGGAGCGTTTGACGGAGTCGACCACGAGGATTGGATTCGGTTTCGACACTCCGGGCTCAGGAGTCAGAGCCCCGAGGGATGGTTCACTGGGCATCTAGGAGCATCTCCTCGCGGTTGCCGAATATCCCGTGTGGTCTGAAGATCATCAGCAGCATCAGACCGATCCCGAACAGGACGAACTTGGTCGCCCCGACGTCGGTCGAGTCGATGAGGTCACCAGTCCAACCGAGCTCAGCGGCGGTGCCGATGACCCCGTCGAGGAACTCGAACAGGAACCAGAAGATGATCGAGCCGATCACTGGGCCGCCCAGAGAGCCGGGGCCTCCGATGATGACCACCGTGAAGGCGTAGAAGGTGAGCAGCGGGATATATGCGTCGGGGATCACGTTCTGCTGGTCGATGGCAAGGTACATCCCGGCCAGCGCGCCGATAGCGCCGCCGATCATCAGGCTCTGCAGCTTGTAGCCGAACACGTTCTTGCCGAGGCTCAGCGCAGCGTCCTCGTCCTCCCGTATCGCTTTCAGTGTTCTGCCCCAAGGACTTCTCATGAGCTTGGCGATCAGCAGCACGGACAAAGTGACCAGCGTCCATCCGACCAGCAGTACCCAGACGGACCGCTCGTCCCAACTGAGTCGGCCGATCCCGTACCGACCCTCGGGAATGGGGTTCAACTCGAAGAATGGGATGGCGAAACGCTGGATCCCGAATATGCCGCCCGTAAACGGGGCCGCGAGTTGGGAGCGAACAATGAAACGCAGGATCTCGCCTGCTGCGATGGTGACTATCGCCAGGTAGTCGGCGCGGAGCCGAAGTGTGGGGAAGCCGAGGAGGAGGGCAAGTAGAAGTGCGGCCCCGATCCCCATGATGAGCCCGAGCCACATGGGTCCGCCCAGGTCGACGGTGATGGCCAATCCGTAGGCACCGACGGCCATGGAGGCGACATGGCCGAAGTTGAGCAGTCCGGTGTAGCCGAACTGGAGGTTGAGACCGACCGCGCTGAGCGCATAGGCCGCGGCCGGCACGCCGAAGGCCGCTCTGAGGGCATCGATGAGGATCTTGCCGATGTCCATCAGCCGATCCTCACGCGTTGGCCGAGGAGGCCCTGGGGGCGGAAGAGGAGCATCACGACGAGGATCGCAAGGCCTACGGCTGTCTTGAATTCGACCGGTATCCAGAGGGTGCTCATCTCAACCGAGACGCCGACCACGAAACCACCGAGCATGGCCCCGAAAGCCGTGCCCAGGCCACCGAGGATGACCGCGGAGAAGATGAGCAGGAGGAGCTTGAAGCCCATGTCCCACTGCACCTGCTCGGAAATCCCGAACATGACACCTCCGAGAGCGGCGAGACCTGCTCCCACGACCCAGGTGACGAGGATGACCCTCTGCACGTCGATTCCCGACGACTCGGCCAGGTCTGAGTTGTCCGATACTGCCCGCATGGCGGTGCCCAGCTGGGTCCGAACGAGGAAGAGGCCGATCAGTGTCAGCACGATCGCCGTGAACAGGATGACATACAAGGTCTTGGGCACCGTGTTGAGGCCGAGGAATGTGATCGGCTCCTGCACGGCGTACTGCAGATAGGGGCGAGGAAAACCCGTGATGGCTAGGAGAATCCCGTATCTCAACGCGAACGACAGCCCGATCGAGACCACGATCATCGAGATCAGGCCCGTCCCGCGTCTACGCAGGGGTCTCCACAGCCACTTCTCCTGTGCACCCCCGAACGCCCCTACGAGGATGATCGCCGGGACCGCCGCGATGAGAATGTGCCACTGCGGCCCGAACTCGTTGGCGTTGAAGAACAGCGCCAACACCGCCCCGAGAGCAAGTAGCTCACCGTGGGCGAAGTTGACGAGTCCGGTCACTCCAAATATGAGAGAGAGCCCTATGGAGCTGAGAGCTATCACCGCGCCGGTCTTGAGGCCGATGATGACGAGCCCTCCAACTCTCTCCCAAACGGGCACTTCCTTGGCTGTCCCCGGCCCGAGGTTGAATCGGACGGTCTTGTTCTGTCCGTCGCGGACATTGACGACCGGCAGCTCGAAGGAGTCCGGGTCGGTGAGGGAAACCCCGGGTGGGAGTGTGTCCACGTCGAGCGTCACCCGGTAGTCGCCGGCACCGGGCACGGGTATCTCCCACTCACCCGTCTCGCTGGAAACGGCGCTGCCAATCAACTGACCGTCCTGGGACACCGTGATCGTGACACCTTCGACGGGTGCGCGGCTGTCCGCGTCTATCACCTCGAGCTTGCCCTTGATCGTTTCGCCTTCAGCCCACGCTGCACCGGGGAGCGCCAGCATCAGGAACAGTGCTGCCAGGATCCCAAACGAGACGCGAGCGAGGCTCTTCACGGTCGAGCGAGTGTAGGCCGGGCGTGATGTCGCAGTACCGTGGCCTGCAGATGAGGAGCGGTAGCTGAGGCGGCCCGTGGAGGCGGGAGCGCCGATTGTCGTGAAGATCGGCTCATCGAGCCTGGCATCGCCGGGAGGAGGTCTGGACCCGGACGCGATCTCGCGTGTCGTTGAGCAGACCGAGGTTCTCTGGGAGAGTGGGCACCCCTGTGTCCTGGTCACTTCCGGGGCAGTGGCCGCCGGTCTTCCCGCCCTGGGGCTGAGCGAGCGGCCCACCGACATACCCGGTCTCCAGGTCGCGGCTGCCGTCGGTCAGCATCGCCTCATGGAAGCCTATGGCGCCGAATTCGGCCGCAGGGGCCGAGTCACCGGCCAGATTCTCATCACTCGCGACGTCTTGGCGCGGCGCAACCAGTACCTCCACGCGCGGGACGCCCTGGAGAGGATGCTCTCTATCGGCGTATTGCCGATCGTCAACGAGAACGACACGGTCGTCGTCGACGAGCTCCGCCTCGGTGACAACGACCGGCTCGCGGCCATCGTCTCCCACCTCGTTTCGGCCGGCATGTTGATGATCCTGAGCGACACACCGGGCCTCTACGCGGAAGACCCCTGGTACTCAGACGAGCCAGAACTGCTGTCTGCGGTTCGTCACACCGACGAGGTGCTCGATTCGATCGCGTCAGAGCGGCGCGGCGCCCTCGGGTCCGGAGGCGTTGCCACCAAGGTTGCGGCCGCCCGTATGGCAGCGTGGTCCGGCATCCCAACGGTCATCGCGCCAGCCTCGGATCCGGCCTCGACGCGGCTGGCCGCCGCCGGGGCCGAGGTTGGAACGTGGGTCGAACCTCACGAGTCAGGCCTGTCCGCCCGGAAGCTGTGGATCGCATTCGGTCTTCCTGCTCGGGGAGAGCTGAAGGTCGACGAAGGAGCGCGAGTCGCCCTCACCTCCTCGGGCCGGTCACTGCTCGCCGCCGGGATCACCGAGATCGAGGGGGAGTTCGAACCGGGAGACGCTGTCACCGTCACGTCCTCCGGTCGGCTCGTGGCCAAGGGCCTGGTGCGTCTGGGTTTCGAGGGGATACGAGACGGGATCGGGCGGCACAGCTCGGTCACGGGCGGCGTGGTCATCCACCGTGACGACCTGGTGGTACTCATCTAGGATCGACGCGTGGGGACCCTTCTCGAGAAGCTCACGCCCGGGATGGAAATCGTCTACGGGGGCGATCGTGTCACTCGGGTGAGCGAAGAGCTCGCCGCCGCTTTCGGGCCTGGGGACAGGCTCATAGTCGTCCAGGACACGGGCGAGCTTCTCCATATCCCTCGTGGGGACTGGGACGTCTCCGCCTCGGCCGTCGACAAGGCCGTAGCGGCGTTTGCGCAGATGGGTGCGGTCGAAGATGACCAGATCACAGCCTTCTACGAGTCCCTCGCGTCTCGGCTCTCAGACGATCGGGTGAAGACGCAGATCTTTGCGGCGAACGGCCAAGACGTGGAAGCGGCCAGGGAACGCGGAAGATCGACCACCCGTCTCGCCCTCACCGATCAGATGCTCGGCAGCATGATCGATGGCCTGCGCATGTGGGCTGCCGCGGATGCCGGCCGCGGTGCCGTCATCGAGACCTTCGAACACCCCGGTTGGAAACTAGACCTCGTCCGGTCCGGCCTCGGAGTGGTTGGCTTCGTGTTCGAGGGCCGGCCGAACGTCCTCGCCGATGCGACAGGGGTGGTCCGGAGTGGCAACACGGTCGTATTCAGGATCGGCTCCGCAGCCCTGGGAACAGCGCGAGCGGTGATGGAAAATGCGCTCGACCCTGCCCTTGCCGAAGCTGGACTCCCAGAAGGGACGGTTGTCCTGGTCGACTCTGCCTCAAGGGCATCGGGGTGGGCGATGTTCTCGGATCACCGGCTCGGGCTGGCTGTTGCACGGGGTTCGGGCATCGCCGTGGCTCAACTTGGATCCGTGGCACGCCAGACGGGTATCCCCGTGAGTCTCCACGGAACCGGTGGATCGTGGATCGTCGTCGGGGAGACTGCCATGGCCGACGATGTGGCGGCGGCAATCTTCAATTCACTCGACCGGAAGGTGTGCAACACGGTCAACACGGTCTGTCTGGTCGAGTCCCGATCCGAGGACCTGATCCCCGCGGTGCTGACGGCCCTGGACCGTGCGGGTGAGCGAGCCGGGGCGACTTCGAAGCTCCATGTCACCAGGGGTGTGAGCGAGCTGATCCCGAGCGGATGGTTCGAGGATGTCGAGATCGTCAGAGCCGGAGGAATGGTGGTCGAGCCCCGAACCGAACTGTTGGACGACGGTGATCTGGGTCACGAATGGGAGTGGGAGCAGAGCCCGGAGATCACCCTCACCGTCGTCCCGGACGTGGAAGAGGCCGTTTCGCTGTTCAACGACCAGAGCCCCCGGTTCGGGGCCAGCCTGATCTCGTCGGATCCCGACCAACACGATCGGTTCTTCGAGTTGATCGACGCTCCATTTGTCGGCAACGGCTTCACCAGGTGGGTCGACGGCCAGTTCGCTCTCGATCGTCCCGAGCTCGGCCTGTCCAACTGGCAGCACGGCAGACTGTTCGGGCGAGGAGGCATTCTCTCTGGGGAGTCCGTCTACACCGTCCGTGGCCGAGCGAGACAGACCGATCCCGATCTCTCTCGCTAGCCGAGGATCGGGGGCCGTCCGACCCCAGGACCCGTGGATGCGAAGGATGGGGCAGCCTGAAGATATCCTCAGCCCATGGCCGGACCCGGACCCACCGACGAGCTAGCTCCCAAGGATTCGTATCTCTCCTCGGCCGAGGGGACGGTTGTCGAAATAGTTGACGGAGGGCTGGTCCTCGATCGGACGGTGTTCTATGCCCGGGGCGGGGGGCAACCGGGTGATGTCGGGACCATCACCTGGGACGGAGGATCGGTCGAGGTGACGGACACGATCCGGAAGCAGGGCCGGCCGGTCCATGTGGTGTCGGAGGGCTCCCGCCTACCCGACCCGGGGATGCCGGTGCAAGGCGTCATCGACTGGGAGCGTCGGTATCTCACCATGCGGACCCACACCGCGCTCCACGCCCTCAGCGGGGTCGTCTTTCGGGACTTCAACGCAAAGGTGACCGGCGGGAACATGACTCCGGGTGAGGCCCGCATGGACTTCGAGTTGGATTCGATCTCGGTCGAGTTTGGAAGAGATGTGGAGAGAAAGCTCAACGAGGAGCTGGTGAAGGGCTACCCGACAGAGGTCATCGTCATGGCCCGTGAGATAGCCCTCCAGGATCCCGACCTGATCCGAACCAAGGTCAACCTCATTCCTGACTTCGTCAAAGAGATAAGGGTGGTTGACATCAAGGGGCTGGATCGTCAAGCCGACGGGGGCACGCATGTCAAGTCGACTATCGAGGTCGGGGCTGTCGAGGTGGTCAAGACAGAGTCGAAGGGAAAGGCCAACAAGCGGATGAGGATCCGAGTGGTCGAGGCGGAGGAACTCTGAGCCGAGATACCCGGTTCTCTCTCTCCATCTCCCGATACTGATTCCATGGTCGACTTCATCCTGGGTCTGATCCTCGCGGCGCTCGCTGTCAGGGGCTGGGTGCGCGGGCTGATCAGGGAGGTCCTCAACCTAGTGGGCCTCGTCGCCGGGCTCTTCATCGCCTTCAGGCTCAGCAAGCCATTCGGAGACTTCCTGGCTCAGAGCTTCGGCGTCACTCCGGAGATCGCCCGGATCGGAGCCGGCATAGCCCTCTTCGTGCTCTTTGGAGTGGCGATGGGCATCGCTGCGCATTACCTCTCCAAGGCGTTGAAACTGCCCGGGCTGAAGATCGCCAACCGGCTCGGTGGGGCGTTCCTCGCACTCGCCTGGGGCGTGTTCCTCGTGCTCGTCTTCATCAATCTCATGCGGGTGCTGCCGCTTCCCCGGGGTGTCGAAGATGCCATGGAATCGTCTGCCGTGGCCGAGGCCATCGCAGGCGAGGGTGCGATTCCCCAGGGCTTCTTCGAACGAGTCGTGGGCGACCGCGCGCTGACCGCGCTGGCCACGATCCAGGACCTGTTCGGCGACGACAGGGCGGTGCCCGACCTGGGAGAGGTGCTCGAGATTCCCCGGGCCCTTCTGGGCGATCTCACGTTCGTCGACGACGAGGCCGATGTGGTGATCGAAGAGATCAATCAGCACCGCACGGGTCTTGGCCTGGGTGCTCTCCAACCCAGCGAGACGATGTCGACCCTCGTGGAGTCGCTGGCATCAGAGGCCTATACGCAGGGACAGCTCGCCGTTCCCGAAGACTGCCGGTCGGCCCTGAGTGAGGTTGGCATGCTGGTGGCCGACTGCGACAGCTCGGTCGCTCTCGCCGCCACGTCGCTGGCCGCGTTGGACGGGATCCTGGAGAGGTCGGAAGGGGCGGCTGTGCTGGAGAACCCCGCATTCGACCGGGTGGGTGTGGCGGTCATCGATGGGCCTACCGGAACGATCCTCTTGGTCCTAGTCGCCCGCTGAGACGGGATCCTTGGCCCTGGCAGCGCGGGTGAAGGCCACATAGCCGACCCCTGCGAGAACCACGACCGCCCCGGCCACCTGAAGGGCCGACGGTCGCTCAGCGAAGATCATCGCGCCCCACAGAATGGTCAGGGCAGGCTGGAGGAGGATGATCGTCGCGGTCTCTGCGGCTGGGAGCCGGGGGAGGGCGAACCCGATGAGCAGCCATCCGGCGACCTGTGCGGTCAAGGCAAGGGAGATCAGCCAGCCATGAGCGGGCCAGGTGAAGCCGAAGTCGATGCCTGTGCCCAGAGAGCCGAGGAGCAAGGCGGCGAGGGCAGCACCGACGGTGGCCTCCAACAAGGGGCCGGCGGTGGGGCCTTGCGATTGGTTCGACCTCCGGTAGGTCAGCAGGAAGACGGCATAGAAGAGAGCGGCCACGAGGGCAAGCCCGGTTCCTCGCAAAGGGTCGACCCCGTATGCGGTGTCCTGTCCCAGCCCGGAGACGAGCG
>JBFFIL010000039.1:0-8475 GCA_041556535.1 Acidimicrobiia bacterium
GTCGCCCGCAAGGGTGCCCGGGAGGCGATGGGCTGTTCCAGAAAGGCTGGACCCTTCTACATCCGGGAATCGGACCGTCACGGCCACATCCTACGACCACATCCAGGGTGTATCGAAGGGGTCGACGTCGAACCGAAGGAAACGGGAAGCCTCACACGGTCATCTAAGAACCGACACTCCGCTGATGGCAAGAACAACGAAGAGGCCGAGCCAACTCTCAGAACCGATTCGTTCCCTCAGGCCGACAGCGAACCAAAGGAGGCTGATGGCCGCCAGAACGAGGAGCGTCGCCCCACCGTTGACAGCCGACTGGTTAGACAAGACAGCTTCGGGATACGCCGAAGCAGAAGGGGCGGGCTCCCCGTTCGGGCCGCCACCCGCCGCGAAGTACAAGACCTGAGCGCCGGCAAACCAAAGACCGAAGAACGCCGGTCCACCAAAAAGAGAGAGTCTCACAGACATCCCACCAAACCTACGTCACAGCACACACCAGACGAGGCCCGTTCGGGTGTCTAGGAGGCAGCGAGGAACGCTTTGGCTGCTGTCGTGAAGCTGTGAGCGTCTTCGATGAAGGAGTGGTGTGCGCTGTTTTCGAATACGCGTGTCTCCGCGCCTGGAGTTAGTGACGCATAGAACTCGGTCGCTTCCGGAGTGGCAGAGTCATAGCGGCCACATAGGTAGAGAACGGGCACGCTGATGCTTGGGAGATCGTCGGTCCGTTCGTAATCCTTAAGCGGGCCGACGGGTGTGAACTCGTTTGGTCCCCACATCGTGATGTACACCTGCGGACCGAATCCTTCCTTGGCTCGCTTCACCGGTTCGGGTTCTTCACGGAGTCGGAGGAAGTGACGGCGCATGTACTCGGATTTGAGCCTTCCGACGTCTTCCTCACTGGCGTCGGGATCGGCGTGGATAGCTCTCAGTTCTGCGGGGAATGAGGAGATGAGCCGTTCACTGTCCTCCGCCCAACGGGAAGCGCTCAAGGCCGGGCTCACCATGATCATCGATCTCACTGTTTTCGGGTGGGCCAGGTAGAAGTCCATCCCCAGCATCGTTCCCCACGAATGGCCTAGAAGGTGAATGCTGTCGAGTTCGAGATGATCGAGAAGTCGCTCCAGCTCGTCGATTGACCTGTCCATCGTCCAGAGGCTGGGGTCGTCTGGTCGATCTGAGTTACCGCAGCCCAACTGGTCGTAGGAGACAACCCGTCTCTCCGCGGCAAGCGCCTCCAACGGTTGCAGAGACGCCGACGGATACCCCGGACCGCCATGCAAGGTTACGAGAGGCGGGCCTTCACCCTCGCCAACGATCCGATACCAAACCGACCCGCCACGAACCTCCACCCGACCTTCCACTGCAACACTGTCCGACATCAGTGACAACGAACCCTACGCGAAGTGTGGGGAACATAACGGCACCCACGTGCTCGTGATCTGCCGGACTCAATGCCGGGTTGTGAAGTGGCGTGCAGGTCGTCGGCAAGCCCCTTTTGCTTGAATCGGTTGTGTGGAGTCGGTGATTCCGTGAGTGCCAACAAGCAAGATCGCGCCCTCACCTACGACGGCTTCATTTCGTATTCGCATGCAGCTGATGACCTGTTGGCCCCCCGGCTGCAGGCTGGGTTGCAGCGGTTTGCCAAGCCATGGTGGAAGCGACGCGCCTTGAGGTTGTTCCGTGACGAGGCGTCGCTGAGCGCCAACCCGCACCTGTGGTCTTCGATTACCCAGGCCCTCGACTCGTCTGAGTGGTTTGTTCTCCTTCTTTCCGAGGATGCGGCTGCTTCGGAGTGGGTTGGGCGTGAGATAGGACACTGGGTGGCGAATCGGGAGGTGTCTCGCATTCTCCCGGTGGTCACTTCGGGCGACTTCGGCTGGGAGGCGGATGATGTTGGGGGGTCGGCGGCGCATCCGGCTCTAAGTGGGGTGTTCGGCGAGGAACCTCGTTGGGTTGATCTTCGGTTCGCCAGAGGCGACGCACTGTTGGATCTGAAGAATCCGGCGTTCGCCGCGGCTGTAGCTGACATCGCGTCTGCGTTGCATGAGGTTCCTAAGGATGAGCTCGCTTCGGAGGAGGTCAAGCAGCATCGGAGAACAATCCGGACTGCGTGGACAGCCGGGGCTCTAGTAACGGTTCTTGGGATGGCTGCGGTCGTGTTTGGGCTTCAGGCCAATGAGCAGCGTCAACTTGCCGAGCACAACGCCCAAGTCGCCGCCTCGAATGAGGCTTTGGCAGCGGCTAATGCCAAAGAAGCAAGGATCAACGCGGAGGAGGCGGCTGCGCAGCGTGACCTCGCAATTGAGAACGAAGCCGAAGCCCGTGCCAACGAGTCGTTTGCTATTCGGCAGGCCCGGATTGACGAAGCGAACCGGATTCTTGCCATCACCAATCTGGCCGAGGGAGGCGACCCGACAAGGACGGTGAGCCTCGCCCTCTATGCGGCCGCCATTGCCGGCGAGAACGTGGCCGAGATCGAGACAACCGTGACGGGATTCCTTCTCTCGGCCCTGCCCCACTACCGAGCCACACAGTGGTGGAGACTGGGCGAACCGGAGCGTGCGGTTGTAGCTCCGGGCGGGGAGATGCTCTTCTACTTGGTGACCAATCAGCTATCACGCGTCACCCGTGTCGAGGCATTCGACACGACCAGCAGAGAAGTGAAGTGGTCGCAACACACACGTGGGGAGATAGCCGGCGAACTGGCTGTGAGTCCCGACGGACTGCAGGTCGCAGTTGCCGTTGCGGGGGACCGAGGCGCGACTCTCGTCGTGCACGCCGCCGAGAACGGCTTGGTCTTGGAAGAGATCGATCTCGGGGCGTGCACAAACGTCACATCGTGGGGGCCGGGGTTCTCCCCGGACGGGCGCTTCTACTCCCAATTCACCGGCACCGCCAACTGCCGAACCGACGGTTCCGAGAGTTGGGTGAACATCTACGAGACGACCGGATGGACAGAAGTAGCCCGAGTGCAAAGCACGCCGGATCTGCCTGGAGGCAAGGGGGGGCTTGCGGACACCGTCCACTTCTCAGCCGACAGCACGGTGATTCTCGTCAGTGGAAGAGATGCAAGAACCGAACTCCGCTCCTTTCCCGACCTAGCGTTGATCCGGGATTACGGGTCGGGACACCACGCAGTTGCCCTTTCTCCGGACGCAACTCTTATCGCCGTCCAGCCGTCTGAGGGAGATCCGATCCTCGTGGACGTACAGACAGGTGAACAGTTGGGACAGCTGGAACTGGACGGCCTTCCAGCGACCAGCGAGGACGACCCAATCTCCTTCTCGCCGGACAGCAGCCGGATCATGATTCAGATGGGTAGCAAAGACTTCCTGTTCGTCTCCTCCACCCGGACTCTCGTGTACGCCTTCGAACACGGATACGCCCATCAACACTCATGGACAGGAGACAGCCAACACCTCTTCGAGAGCACGGGATCAGGCCTATTCCTTTGGCACGTAGGCGACCTCATCGATGCGACACCGCTCCCATTCGACTTCGCCGGCCTGATCGCCGAAGCCCTCCAGCGCCTGGCGCGAGGATTCAGCGAAGTCGAATGCCCAACATTCCTAATCGAACCGTGCCTGAGCGACCCGAACGAACTGCGCTCCTTCATCCTCGAAAACCTCCCCACGAGCGACTGACCGCGCCTCCACCGGGGGTCACAACCGAAGGCGCTCAGGGCGGATCAGGAGGTTCATGCCAGACGGAGACGGACTCAGCTTCGTCGATGCCCTCCAGGACAATCACCGCCGACGCAAGGGTCCTGAGGAGGTGCTACGGATATGCCGGAACCCCGCCGCCCGCCGGGAACCGCACCGACGCGTTGTCATCCAGGAAGAAAGCAACTCCGATGGCCGCCGGCGCTCAGATGATGTATCGGTGACGTTGCAGGCGGCCGCTCTGACCTCCAGGCCTTGGGAGTTCGGGAGCATCCTCAACGGCTCTTTCGCTCGTCATGCTGGATGTCGGGGAGAGAGTCTGCCGGGTTCGAGTGGGACGACGAGCTGGCTCATAGGGCTTCGGCGAAAGGAAGACCGAGATAGGGATCGCCCCGTAGTAGACGCTCGCGACGATTGTCCAGGAACAACTCCTCGCTTGCCGACTTGTCCTCGGGGGCGTCGGCGGCCAGTAGCCAGTAGATGACCATCTCCCTGAGACTGAGAAATGTGTCCACTTGCTCCGGCCAGCCGGGGGGAAGCCGCCAATGCTCTTCGTATCCTTTTAGGAATGGGGTGAGGAATCGTCGAAGCTCGGTTGCCGGGTCGGCCTCGATCCCGATCATCCAATAGAACACGACTATTGCCAGATCATGGGTTGGCGTTCCGTAGGCGGAGTCGTCGAAGTCGAAAATCGTCACCCTCCCATTGGTACTGAGGTGGAGGTTTCCGAGATGGGCATCCTGGTGGATCAGCATGTCGGTGCCACCGGCTTCAACCTCCTGAGCGGCGGCCGTCATCTCTGTCCATCGCGCGAACACTTCAGGATCGCGGACGGCTGAATCTCGCAGGCCCACGCTCTCGAGGCTCTCAAACCAGGGCGGGCGAAGAGGCCGACTAGGCGCATAGGTCGACGCGGCCCGGTGCATCGATCCGAGAAGAGACCCATATGAGACCAGATTCGCCGTGCTCCAATCCTCCCGTGGACGACGCTCACCATCAGCTTCGGTCATGCAAGCCACGACAAGCTGATCTCCCGTCGAAGTCTCCACAACTTCTACAAGTTCCCCTCGCCTCGACCGGATCGGAGCCACGACTTCCACCGCGTTTTGAGCCAAGTGAGCCATGAAGTCGAACTCCGCTTCGATCATTTCTGGCGACCGACGGGAAGTGTGAGTGAGCCTCAGAACGCGACCTGGCGGATCAAGAGACCTGAGGAGGAGATTCTCATATCCACCCAACGACTCGGCCGCCTCGACTCCGAAGACAGCGGCAGCACGACTGATGTCTGCCGGCGTGAGATGGAGCTCGGCGGCACGAACAACAGTCACCCGGCGACCCTAAACCACTACTGGCACAAAGCCGCCCAGCGTCCCAACTCGAATCGGCCCGGAGCACCCACACACCGCGTACACATAACGGCGCTTGCCGAACCCGTCAGATCCTTCTTCCATTGATGCCCGCTTGTGACGGAATCCGACCGACGCAAAAGCCCTTCTACCGTCGAGTGGTGGACGGGCGCGCCTCCCGGATCTTGAGCACCCGCCCGGACAGGCTGGTCCCACCCATCGAGCCGATGACGCTCGCGGCGACCGACGAGGGCATCTCCACGAACCCGTAACCTTTCGATCTTCCCCGGCTGGTGGCGACATGTGAGCTGCTCACATGACCGTGTCTGCTGAACAGCCGGTCGAGGTCGTCTGCTGTGGCGCTCCACGGGAGATTGCCGACGTAGATCGTCGTGGCTTCTCCGCTGTGCCTGAGCGTCCTCTCCTCGGGCCGTGAGAGCTCACGGTCCCTGCCCCTTCGAGGCCCGCCTGATTCGTGGAGGCTGTCGAGTGCCGGCTCTCCCACGTGGGCTCGCATCGAAAGCACACGCTGCATCTTCATGACCGATTGCCTCTGATCGTGCATGACGAGGCTCACGACCGTGCCACTCGCCCCTGCGCGCCCCGTGCGACCGGATCTGTGGATGTAGGCCTTGTGGTCTCCGACCGGGTCGTAATGGAGCACCGTCGAGACGTCATCGACGTGAATTCCCCTGGCTGCCACGTCTGTGGCGACGAGGGCCTGAGAAGATCCTCCAGCGAAGGACTTCAACGCGCGGGTGCGCTGGCTTTGGCTGCGCCCCCCGTGCAGTGCGACTGCTTTGACTCCCAGCTTGTTCAACTGCCGTGTGAGGCGATCGGCCCCGTGACGCGTACGGGTGAAGACGATCGTCTTCTCAGATGAATTCACGATGTCGGCTGCGTGCTGGATCCGGTCCTTGCCATCGACAAGCCAAAAGTGGTGGCGGGCATCTGGGGTACGGGACGCCACCCCGCCGGCCTCATGGGTCACGGGACGGCTCTGATAGCTGCTGCTGAGAAGAGCGACATCACCGTCGAGGGTCGCCGAGAAGAGAAGCGTCTGACGTTTGGGGGACGTCCTGTCCAGAATCCTTCGGACCGCCGGAAGAAAGCCCATGTCAGCCATGCGATCCGCCTCGTCGACCACCGCCAGGCTCACCCCGTCGAGCTTCACGCTTCCTTGCTGAATCAGGTCCTCGAGACGACCCGGCGTTGCTACGAGGACGTCCACGCCCCGACGAAGAGCGTTCTTCTGGGGCCCATATCCGACTCCGCCATACACGGCGGCCACACTTCGATCGACAGCCCGGGCGACAGGTGCCAGTTCCTTGTGAATCTGGTCGGCGAGTTCTCTGGTGGGAACGAGAATCAGAGCCTCAGGGCGGTTTGGCTTTGCCTCGGCGACTCGAGCGAGAATCGGCAAACCGAATGCCAGAGTCTTGCCTGAGCCGGTGGGAGCCTTGCCACTGACGTCTCGGCCGGCAAGAACGTCAGGAATGGTCGCTGACTGGACGGGGAAGGGCTCATTGATCCCGAGTTTGGCGAGGACGCCCTCGATGCTCTCCGGTAGCCCGAGGCTGGTAAACGACGTGGACATGTGGAACTCCAGTGACCTGTTAGGCCGGTTGATTGCAGATTGCCGTCTCGCTCGACAAGCACCCTGGTAACACGGAGCTGTCGAGTGTCGGCCGAAGAGGCGTTCCAGCCGGTAGGGAAACAAGCCATTGGGTCTTCGGGGAAGCGACAAAGCGCTGGCCTCCACCCGATGTGGCTGGTCGCGAGCCTACCGTGATCTGAGCGCTAGCCGCGGACTGGGGACGACGTCGGTGGGCTAATCCTCGCTGTCGGCCCGGTCCTCGTCACGCTGTTCACGCGCTGCCTTGCGCTCCTCTTCATGTCGGGTGTGGGATTCCATCCGCTCGCGCTCGTAGCGCTCGTTGGCGTCCTTGCGTTCCCTCTCGTGGCGCTCGGCCCTCTCCTTATCGGTTTCAGTCACTGCGGGAACCTCCAATTCAGCCGTATCGGCATGGCCGCAGAACCAACCGTACTGTCGTGCCGGCGGTCTCGCTACGCCGGGGTTCGAGAGCCCCAGGTTGTGGGCTTGAACCGCCCCAACAACATTCACCGCCGAAGTCCGACGGGCAGGAAACCGCATGGAGACGGCGGGTCGGTGCTCGCGCGTTCTCATCGCTCCAGGAGGTGAATCGGGGCTCCTGGAGCGATGAGAAGCGTTGGCTCTAGTTCGAGAAGACCGCTGCCCAGTCGGCGGCGATGCCTGTGTCGTAGGTCATGGTGAATCCGCATGCCCACACGTTGCCGCCCGACCCTGAGACCAGGTAACGCTGGTCCAATTCGAGGCTCGCGCCGAGCGAGGTGATGGTTCCGGGTGCGAGACCCTCTGCTTGCAGGGTGACCGAGCCGCCGGATCCGCCCTTGTACCAGTTGTGTACCTCGAAAGTGACCTGATCACCGGACGCGGAGACCAGGGTCCCGTCGAAGGCCACGTCGCGGTCTCCAAGTGTTCCGAGGTCGTAGAACTCGGCGCACATGGCTGCACCAGCGATCGGGTCACCGCCGGCGATGAAGGGATCGTCGGAGGGGTTGCCTCCGCCGAATAGCACTAGAGCGCCTGCGATGAGAGCGACAACCATGGCCCCCGACAGGGCGAACGTGAGACGCCGTCGAGGCGGTTGGCTCCTAGTGGTTGTTGACTGTCTTTCCTGAGTGTCCATACTCGTTACCTCCTGGAAGAGAGCCCTGGCGTGGGCTCCGGTGGTGTCTTTCGGCACTTCCAGAGGGTCAACCGGATCGACGCCGCGAAGAGCTTCGAGGGGATCGCCTTCGAAATCTCTGCTGCTCACGGTGTCTCCACTTCGTTTGACTCTGGACTGGTGCCTTTCACCTCACTAGGTGTCCGGCTCCGGTCCACCGATCTCACCCTTTTCGAATCGTCCGGCCGACGCACCCCGACTCTTGCCAGCTCTCGCCCCAAACGCTGGCGAGCCCGATGCAAACGGACCGCGACGGTTCTCTCAGACACGCCCAGAATCGTCGCGATCTCGTGGTTGTCGAGGTCATCCCAGGCGACCATCGTCAGAATCTCCCGATCAGAACGGCGGAGCCTCTCCAGGGCCTCGTGCACGAGATCGAACGAGCCCTGCTCGGAACTCTCGCCGGCCTGACTGGCTTCCAACCGCTCTCTGAGGTTGGACGCTCGATCCTGGGATCGGTACTGATTCGCCAACACCCGCCGTGCCACCCCATACACCCAAGCCACTTGGCTGCCGTCCACCGGCAGATCCTCCAACCTGCGCCAGACCACCACGAACGTCTCCGACACCGCGTCCAGGGCATCTTCCCGACTCCGAGCACGACGCAGCGCAAACGCCATGATCCGCGGGTAAGTCTCGTCATAGAGGGCACGGAACCGCTCGACACGCCCAACCTCTGACGCCATCAGCCTTCCCGACCGA
>JBFFIL010000040.1:0-8436 GCA_041556535.1 Acidimicrobiia bacterium
GTCTTCACTTCGGGTGGTGCCACCGATTGGAGATAGAAGAGGGAGAAACCAACCGGGGGAGAGATGAAGGCCATGTTGAGGTTGATGGCCATCATCACCGCGAACCACACCATCAGGGGGCCGGTCAGCCCCAGGGCCGTGGCGGCAGGAACGAGGAGCGGCATCACGATGAAGGAGATCTCCAGGAACTCGAGATTGATACCGAGGAGGAAGACGATGATGTTGGCGGCGATTATGAAGCCCCACAGGTCGCCGGGGATCGCCAGGAGCCAATCGGTTATCAGGTCCTGACCGTTGAGCTGGTTGAAGACGAGCGCAAAAAACGTCGAGGCGAACAGGATCTGAAGGACCAGTCCGGTGATGTTGGCCGTGGAACGCGCCGCATCCTTGACCGTCTGCCAGCTGAAGCTCCGATAGCCGACTGACAGCATGAGTGCGCCGACCGCCCCCACCGCACCCGCCTCCGACGCGGTGGCGATCCCGGCAAAAATGGAGCCCAGGACGGCGAAGATGAGGGCCAAGGGCGGAACGACCACCTTCAGGGTCTCCAGCGCCAGCTCCCCACCCGACATCGTCCTTTCCTCCTTGGGGATCGCCGGAGCCTTCTCTGGTTTGAAGAAGGCCAGCACGACTGCGTAGACGGCGAATATCACAGAGAGCATCACTCCCGGGATGAGCGCACCGGCGAACAACTCGCCAACCGAGACCGGGATGAACTGGGCCAGCACGATCAGGACGAGACTCGGGGGGATGAGCTGAGCAAGCGTTCCCGCTCCCACTATCACGCCCGCGGCCAGCTTCGGGTCGTAGTTGTACTTCATCATCACCGGAAGGGACAGCAGCCCCATCACGATCACTGTCGCCGCCACGACCCCTGTGGCAGCGGCGAGCAGGGTCCCCACGATGACGACCGCAACGGCCATGCCACCGCGAAGCGGGCCCATCAGGTAGCCGATGGTGGTCAGGAGCTTCTCGGCCAGGCCCGACTTCTCGAACACCGCCCCCATGAACACGAAGAAGGGAATGGCCAGGAAGGTGAAGTTCGAGACGGAATTGGCGAACCACTGGCTGAAGAGGATGTTCAGTGTCCGAAACGACAGATCGCCGAAGATCACCCCCAAGACGAAGAACACGAACGCTGTACCGGCGAAGGAGAAGGCAACCGGATATCCGCTGAGGATTATCACCAGGAAGACGGCGAACATCACGATGGCGAGCAGCTCGAGACTCACGTCACTCGATCCTGATCGGCTGCTCTTCGATTTCGATGTCGACCAGAGCGCCACGTCCGGTGATCACGGCATAGAGCTTCACCTGCTCGGCGACCGCCTGGATGAGGAGGAGGATGAACGCAAGCGCTATCAGGGCCTTGATCGGTCCCCTGGGCAATCCGTCAGGATCCGGCGATTGCTCCCAGACCTTGATCGACTGCCACGCAGCAGGGACCGACACCATCACCCCGATCACAACGAAGGGGACTAGTGAGATCCAGTGGCCGATCCAGTCGATCCACGCCTTTCGTGTAACGGGCTGGTGGGCGAACCAGAAGTCGACCCGCACGTTTATCTGGTGTTTCAGGACATAGGCGAACCCCAAGAGGAAGATGACCGAGTACATGTGCCACTGCAACTCGATGATCGCATTGCTCGTGAGCCTCGCCCCGGTGAACTGCCCGATATAGCGGAGCAGGACATTGACGAAGCCGACGGCGACGGTCGGGAACACGATCCATTGGGCGATTCGCCCCGTCCTCTCGGCGAACCGGTCGGCCCATCGATGGAACGCTAGAAAGGCCAGGAAGACAGCGCCCGCTTCCTTTGGGGGATCCGCTGTCGTCGTGTCCTACCTCCTCGGTGGCCGGGACGATAGCCGTCAGGGTGGCGCGGGGCCCTAGTTGGAGAAGGTGACGCTGAAGGCCGGAGCCCAGCGTGTCACGACCCGTCCGTAGAACTCGCCGGCGCGGAGCATGTCTCCCGCTGCAAGAGCCTGGACCGACTCGTGGACGAGCTCACAGGAGTCGTCGAAGACGAGATCCTGGGGGTTGAACAAGTCGGAAACGTCCGCGTAGTCGAGCTCGACCATCGAGCCCCCTGGAAACTGCCGGATCCAGTCGAGCAAGTGGCTCAGCTCTTCGGACGGCCCTGGCAGGACCTGGAGCTTGCGGAGGATCTCGTAGGCCAGTTCGACCCGGCTCTTCGCGTCGAGGACACCGGTCCTGAAGCGAAGTCTGGGGCCGTCCGGGCCCTCGTAGACCTCCTTGTCCGACGGGTCGAAGGCCACGAACCAGCGCACCGGCACGTGCCAGGCCGAGGTGAGGACGTGGGAGCGATGAGAGGGATGATCGCGGTGGTAGGTCTTCAGTTCGCGGTCGGCGGCCTGCGCCGACTCCTCAGGTATCAGACCGGCGCCGATCCCACGGAAGGCGTTGGCGAACGCCACCGTCGACTCGAGAACGCGGAGTCTCAAGTTCCGGGGACAGACCACCCTGCGCCCTTCCCAGTCGGCTACCCAATGGTCCTCGCCCTCTGCCTCGGACAGTATGCCGAACGTCTTCACGAATCCCGGCACCGGCTCCGTCGAGCCGTCGACGTCGGGGGCGTACACCCGCAGGAACGCTGCCTTGGTCATGCGACCATCCTGGCACAAGGTCCGCGAAAGGTCGCCCGGGACGCAAGCCAATTGCGAGGGGTAGTATCCGAAGACCGCATACGCCGTTCGAGACGGAGGTCCCACCTTGGTCGTATTCGATGAAGTAGCCCGGGAGGGTCACGAGCAGATCCTCTACGGGTACGACAAGGTATCCGGCCTCAAGACGATTATCGCCATACACAGCACGGCTCTCGGTCCCGCCCTCGGCGGGACCCGCTTTTTTCCATACGAGACCGAGGAAGAAGCACTTGAAGACGTCCTTCGGCTCTCGAAGGGCATGAGCTACAAGGCCGCTGCCGCGGGCCTCGACCTTGGCGGAGGGAAAGCAGTCATCATCGGCGACTCCCGGACGAACAAGAGTGAGCGTCTCTTCAGGGCGTATGGGCGCATAGTCGACTCGCTCCAGGGTCGATACATCACGGCAGAGGACGTGGGCACCACGACCCACGACCTGGACATCATTCGCCGGGAGACGCGCTGGGCTCTCGGGAACTCGGTCGCCCTGGGAGGGTCGGGCGACCCGTCGCCGGTCACCGCGCGCGGTCTCTATGCCACTACCCGCGCCGTGGCACACCGTCTCTGGGGGAACCCGGACGTCGCCGGCAGAAGGTTCGCAGTCCAGGGTGTCGGCAAGGTCGGCTCTGCCTACGTGCAACTCCTGGTGGAGGCGAGAGCCGAGGTCATCATCAGCGACACCTACGAGCCGGCGGTGCGTTCGGCCGTGGAGAGCTATGGAGTCAAACCGGTGGACCACGACGAGATCCATCAGGTCGACTGCGACATCTACTCCCCGTGTGCCCTGGGCGCGGGGCTGAACGACACGACGATTCCCCAGCTCAACTGTCAGGCGATCGTCGGGAGCGCGAACAACCAGTTGGCCACCGACGGCCACGCGCAGAGCATTGCTGACCGCGGGATCCTCTATGCACCGGACTTCGTGGTCAACGCCGGCGGGCTGATAAACGTCTACGACGAGCTGCAGGGCTATTCGAAGACGAGGGCCCTCCACCGCGTCGACCAGATCTATCAGGCGACCGAGAGAATCCTCCATACCGCCGACGAGCACGACATCAACCCCAACGCAGCTGCGATGAAGGTGGCCGAGGAGCGGATGCAGGACATCGGGGACCTTCGCCGGTTCAGGCGGAGCGGGGACGACCGCAACTAGGTGACCCGTGCCGTGAACGCTGAGCTCGATCACCGCAGGCTCGGCCTCGACGATGACCGGATCGTCGACATGTACCGGCTCATGCTCACCGCGCGCCGCATCGATGATCGGATGTGGGCGCTTCAGAGACAGGGGCGCGCCGACTTCGTCCTCGGCGCTTCCGGTCATGAAGCGATACAGGTCGCGTCGGTATTCGCGCTCGACAAGGAGAAAGACTGGGTCCTCCCCTACTACCGCGACATGGGGGTTGGCCTCGCCTGGGGGTTCACGCCGTATGAGATCTTCCTCGGAGTCTTCGCAAAGAAGGACGATCCGACATCAGGAGGGCGACAGCTCCCCAGCCACTGGTCGGATCCGGCGAGACGGGTCTTCACACAGTCGTCTGTCATCGGCACCCAGTTCCCTCATGCCGCCGGCATCGCTCACGGACTGAAGACACACGGGACCGACGCGGTAACGGTGGTCTACTCGGGAGAGGGCGCCACCTCGGAGGGTGACTGGCACGAGGCGATGAACTGGGCAGGCATCCACAAGCTCGGGCTGATATTCGTGATCGAGAACAACCACTACGCCATCTCCGTGCCCAACGAGGAGGGCATCGCAGGTCGTGTCGTCGATCGGGCGCAGGGATACGGCTTCCCCGGGGCCTTCATCGACGGCAACGACCCCTTCGCGGTCCTCTCGACAATGAGCGAGGCCGTCGCCCGTGCCCGTTCGGGTGAAGGGCCGACCCTGATCGAGGCCGAGACGTACCGCTACTACGCCCACACCTCCGACGACAACGACACTCTGTACCGCAGCCGCGAGGAAGTGGAGCATTGGCGCAAGCGCGATCCCGTGGCAGCCCTGAGGCAATACCTGATCGAGAACCGCCTCCTCACCGAAGAGGAGGAGCAGAAGCTCGATGCCGAAGTCACGGCCGAGTTGGCCGAGGCCGTCGAGAGGGCCGAGGGGGCCCCCGACCCGGATGAGCCGCTCTCCCGGGTCTACGCGAACGAGATCACACCCGGCCCCGCTGTGACGGAGGTCGAAGAGGTGCCCGAAGGGGACCGCGTCAACCTCATCACCGCCATCAACCGCAGCCTCCACGAGATCATGGAGGCACACCCCGATACGGTCGTCTTCGGAGAGGACGTTGCCCGGGAAAAGGGAGGCGTCTTCAAGGCGACCCAGGGCTTGACCTCCAGGTTCGGACCCAAGAGATGCTTCAACACGCCCATCGCCGAGTCGTCGATCGTCGGCTGCGCCATCGGGATGTCGGCGACGGGCTTCAAGGTCGTACCCGAGATCCAGTTCGCCGACTACATCCACCCTGCCTTCGACCAGATCGTCTCCGAGGCGGCAAGGGTCAGCTACCGGTCCAATGGCCGCTGGAGCTGCCCGATCGTGATCAGGACCCCGTACGGAGCGGGCATCCATGGCGCCCAGTACCACTCGCAGTCGATCGAGTCGTTCTACGCCCAGGTGCCAGGGCTGAAGGTCGTGGTGCCATCCACGCCGGCCGACGTGAAAGGTCTGCTCCACACCGCCGTCGAAGACCCCGACCCCGTGATGTTCCTGGAGCCGAAGAAGCTCTACCGGCTGGCAAGAGGCCCCTTCCCCGAAGGCAGCTACAAGATCCCGCTAGGCAAGGCAGCGATCCGCCACTCTGGGGACGACCTCACAATCATCGCATACGGCGCCATGGCCCACTTCACGATGGAAGCGGTGCCGATTCTCGAGGAGCTAGGTCTCAGCCCGGAGGTCATCGACCTCAGGAGCCTCAAACCCCTGGACTGGCACACGATCGAGGAGTCGGTGAAGAAGACCTCGCGGGCGCTGATCGTCTACGAGGACAACGAGTTCCTCGGATACGGCGCCGAGATAGCGGCTCAAATCGCCGAGAAGTCCTTCGAGTGGCTCGACGCACCGGTTCGTCGGCTCGCCCTCCCGGACGTCCCGCTCATGCCCTACGCCGGTTCGCTGGAGAAGGCGCTCTACCCGACGCCCCAAGACATTGTGGATGCGGCCCAGGAGCTGACCAAGTACTAGGGGTGGCCAGCGCACCCGCTGAAGCTCATGCGGATGCTCGGTTCGCGGGGCGCACGGTGGAGACTGCGAGCAAGTCTTTTGGCCGTTTCACAGGCGCCCCCACCTAACCTCGCACACGATGTCGATCCAGTCACATCTGAGCGAGTTGACGGGCGTCATCTTCGCCGACCTCGGCCTCCCTCATACGCTCGGTGAGGTCCTGCCCTCGCAGCGGCCCGAATTGGCCCAATTCCAGTGCAACGGGGCGATGGCTGCGGCGAAGATCGCGGGACGGCCCCCGCGCGAGATAGCAGGCGACGTCGCCTCCCGGCTCATGGAGGCCGAGGAGGTCCGGTTGGCGGACGTGGCGGGGCCAGGTTTCATCAACATCGACCTCACAGCCTCGTCGTTGGCCGCATGGGCTTCGAGGACTGCGGGAGACGGAATGCTCGGGTACGAGCGCTCGACGCCGGCTAGAACGGTCGTGGTCGACTACGCCGGACCCAACGTGGCCAAAGCGATGCACGTCGGCCACCTGCGCGCAACCATCATCGGTGACTCCCTGGCCAGGATGTTCGCTTTCATCGGTGACCGGGTGATCCGCGATCCTCACTTCGGTGACTGGGGGTTTCAGATGGGGCTCCTCATCACCGTCGTGAAGGAGAAGGGAATCGACCCCGGGTCAATCACACTCGCCGACCTGCAGCGCATGTATCCGGAGGCTTCCGTACGGGCCGAGTCGAGCACCGAATTCGCCGACAAGGCCAGAGAGGCCACCGTCCTGCTCCAGTCCAACGATCCGGAGAACCTGGCGATCTGGCGTCAGATGAAATCCGTCTCCGAAGCCTCACAACGCGAGGACTTTGCTGCACTGGGGGTCGAGTTCGACCTGTGGTACGGCGAGTCGGATGTGCATGACAAGCTCGCTCCCCTGGTGACACGGCTGCGCGAATCGGGAGCGGCCGAGGAGTCGGAGGGCGCACTGGTGATCGCGGTCACCGAACCGGGCGACAATCGGGAGTGGCCGCCTCTGATCCTCGAATCGAGCGCGGGAGGATTTCTCTACTCGACAACCGACATGGCCACTGTCCAGATGCGGGTCGATGAGCTGACCGCCGACCTCGTGCTCTACGTTGTAGACCGTCGCCAGAGCGACCATTTCACACAGCTGTTCCGCGCAGCACGCAAGGCCGGAATCGCGCCGGACTCCACCGGCCTGGAGCACATCGAGTTCGGGACGATGAACGGCATCGACGGCAAGCCGTTCAAGACCCGTGACGGCGGAGTCGTGCGCTTGAGTGACGTTATCTCCATGGTTCGCGAGGCGGCGCGAGCCCGCCTGGATGAGGCCCATCTCGCCGAGGAGTACCCCGAGGACGAGCGTCGCGCGATCGCAGACGCGGTTGGGATAGCTGCCCTCAAGTTCGGGGATCTGATCAACAACCGCAGTTCCGACTACATCTTCGACCTCGACAGGTTCAGCTCCTTCGAAGGCAAGACGGGGCCCTATCTCCAGTATGCGGCTGTGCGGATCCGGTCGATCCTTCGCAAGGCAGCCGAAGCCAAATTGGCAGGCGGAGATGTCCTCGCGCCGTCGGCCAAAAGCGCCGAGCAGCTCATTCTGGAGTTGCTCCGGCTGCCTGAGGTGATCGACCGCGCCGTGGACCTGAGGGCCCCCAACCACATCGCCGAGTTCGCCCACACAGTCGCTGTCCGCTTCAACCGGTTCTACGACGAGTGCCACATTCTCTCCGAGGATGACCCCGCCCGCCAGGCTTCGTGGCTCACGATCTCCCAATGGACACTCAACGCCCTGGTGGCGCTCCTCGACCTGCTGGGGATCGCGGTCCCCGACCGGATGTAGCGATGTCGTTCCGGGTGCGCCAGGGCCGGGCCGATGACCTGCCCTGGATCACTTCGTGGACAACCGACACCTTCAGTTGGGGCGACTACGTGCCTGATCGAATCGAGGGATGGCTCGAAGATCCCGAATCGGAGCTGCTGGTGTGTTCGGATGAGAGCGATGTCGTTCGGGCGATCGTCCATGCAGAGATGCTGTCACCGGCCGAGGGTTGGCTGGAGGCGGCAAGAGTCCACCCGGATCACAGACGGACAGGAATGGGCACGGCACTGAACCGAGCCGGCGTGGAGTGGCTCGCCCAACGGGGCGCACGCGTTGTGCGTCTGGCTACTGAGGCCGACAACGAGCCTGCCGTCGCCCAGGTCGAGGGGCTCGGTTACAAACAAGTGTCCAGATGGGTGTTCGCCTGGTGGCCGGCCGAACAGGTTGATCCGCCCGGACATCACGACGAGCTTCGAGCGGCAGGCGGGCGAGATGTGGACGCCGCCTGGATCTCGTGGTCCTCGAGCGATCTGGCCCTGGCAGCACGAGATCTCGTACCCCGCGGGTGGAAGTGGCGGCGGGGGCGGCCTGGCGACCTCCAGTCCGCCGTCTCGGCGGGAGCCCTCTTTCAGTCTCCGCTCGGGTGGGCCGTGCTCGACGAGATCGAGGATGAGGGCACCAAACTGCGAGCCGACTGGGTGTCCTGCGAGGCAAGGGACTTCCCCCGGCTGCTCGACGCCCTTCTCGGACTGGCCCGGTCGCGTGA
>JBFFIL010000041.1:0-8299 GCA_041556535.1 Acidimicrobiia bacterium
GGAGGTCGTCAAGCATCGAGCCGAGCACCTCGCGCTCGGGTCCGAGGAAGTCCTCGCCCTCGCCCCCCTTGACGAACTCGACTATCTCGCCGGCCAGCGAAGCGAGTGCCGCGCCCTGGTCGCGGGCGACCTTGCGGAAGAACAGGTCGAGTGCCTGGATCCCGGTCGTGCCCTCGTAGATCGTGTCGATCTTGGCGTCCCTGATGTACTGCTCGATCGGGTAGTCCTGGGTATAGCCGGAGCCACCGAACACCTGAAGCGACGTAGCCAGCAACTCGTACGCCTTCTCGGATGAGTAACCCTAGACGAGCGGAAGCAAAAGGTCGTTGCGACGCTCCCATGTGTCGTCGTGGGAATTGAGAATCGCCTGGTCCTGGACCCATGCCGTATAGAGCACCAGCGCTCGGAGCCCTTCCGCATATGCCTTTTGGATCATCAGCATGCGCCGCACGTCGGGATGACCGATGATCGGGACGCGCGGAGCGGTCTTGTCGGTCGCCTGGGTGAGGTCGGCACCCTGCCTTCGCTCTTTCGCGTACTCGAGGGCGTTCAGATAACCCGAGCTGAGGGTGCCCATCGACTTTGCGCCGATCATCATCCTCGCCGCCTCGATCACGAGGAACATCTGACGTATCCCCTCGTGACGGTCACCGACGAGATAGCCGATGGCGGGCTGATCCATACCGAATGTCATCTCGCAGGTGGTCGAGCCTTTCAGCCCCATCTTCTTCTCGAGATTCGTGGCGTAGACCCCGTTCCGATCGCCGAGGCTCCCGTCCTCGTTGACGAGGAACTTCGGGACGAGGAACAGCGAGAGGCCCTTCGTCCCCGGTCCGGCACCCTCGGGCCTTGCCAGGACGAGGTGCATGATGTTCTCGGCTGCATCGTGCTCACCGCTGGTGATGAACCTCTTGACCCCCTCGATGTGCCAGGAGCCATCACGCTGGTCGATCGCCCTGGTCACCCCGGCGCCGACGTCGGAGCCGGCGTCGGGCTCGGTGAGGATCATGGTGCCCGCCCACTGCCGGTCCATCCAGAGGCGCGCCAGGTCTTTCTGGGCTTCAGTGCCCTCACTGAACAGGACCCTCGCGAACAGCCCCGCCCCGGCATAGAACTGAGCTGTCGTGTTGGCCGCGAGGAGCATCTCCTGGGTCGCCCACAGCAGAGAGGGAGGCACCGGCATGCCTCCCATGTCCGCGGGAAGCCCGAGGCGGTCCCATCCGCCGTCTTTGAACGCCCGCGCACTCGCCTTGACCGAGTCCGGGAGCCTTATCTCCCCATCGACGAGCTCGAGAGGGATTCGGTCCTGATCCACGTATGAGGCGGCGAAATCCTCCCTGGCGAGGCGCTCCAACTCGGTGAGGATGTCTCTGGCGGTGTCCTCGTCGAGGTCGGCCCAATCGCCTCTTCCGAGATAGTCCTGAATCCGGTTGACCTCGAAGAGGTTGAACTCGATATCCCTCAGATTCGACTTGTAGTGGCTCACGCTTGCCCTTCCACGGAGTTTGAGTGATAACTCTAATTTGAATCAGCGCTCAACAGTAGGGGCTTATGTCCCTACTCTTCCCCGGATGCGATACCGAGCAGGCATCGAGACGAGAGGCCGGATCCTCGAGACGACCAGGGCACTGATCGCCGAGGAAGGCCTCGAGGGCACCACGATCAAAGCGATATGCGATCGCGCCGGTGTTCGCCCCGGGAGCTTCTACAACCTCTTCAAGTCGAAGGAGGAGGCGATCATCACCGTGGTGCGGGAAGCCATAGACGCCGTTGACCCCGATCCGGACCATCGCGGGACAGACACCGTCGGCGAATTGGTCGGCGCCTACGTCCGGTTTCTAAACGACCAGCCCGATCTCGCCTCGGTGTACATCGGCCTTGCCGTTTCCGGGAGCAAGAACAACACCGATCTGAAAGGCAGGGTCATCAGGCACCACGAGGGCCGCGTGGCTCGATTCGCCGACGCACTCGTCAGGGAGGGCATACCCGAACCAGAGGCGAACCGAAGGGCCGAGACGCTCGTTACGGCACTCAACGGCGTGGCCCTCCATCTTGTGCTCGATGCGTCGTTCGACGTCGACACGCACGCTCGGGCCCTCCTAGGGGACGCCCTGGAACCGGCCTGATGGATCTTGGCATCCAGAGCCGGGGGCCCTACGAGGAGGTCCTCGACGTGGCCCTCTGGGCTGAAAAGAGAGGGGCAAGGTCCTTCGCCGTGCCCGACCACTACCTGACCCGCGGCGGAACGGACAAGCCGGCTTGGGACAACCTCACGGTGCTTGCCGGGCTGGCCCGGGAGACCAGCAAGATCGAGTTGGCCACCCTGGTCTCTCCGGTGACGTTTCGGCATCCCGCGGTCCTCTACAAGATGGGCGTGACCATCGACGAGATGTCAGGCGGCCGTTTCACATTGGGTCTGGGTGCCGGGTGGATGGACGAGGAGTTCGAGGTCTACGGGCTCCCCTACCCCGACCTCCGCACCCGGATGGACATGTACGAGGAGGCCATGGCCTATCTTCGCGCTGCGATCACCCCCGGACCGGTCGGGTTCGAGGGCAGCCACTTTGCGCTCACCGAGTTCGACCCGCACCCGTTGCCGGCCAACCTGCGTCTCATGGGAGGCGGGGCCGGGAAGGCTCGATCGAGACGGATAACGGCCCTGTACGCGGACGAGTACAACCTGTACGCCAGACCGCCCGAGGACTATGCAGCAATCAGGGAGAAGACCCGGAGCCTCGCCTCCGAGGCGGGGCGCGACCCCGACTCGATCAGGTGGACCTCGGCCAGCCCCGCCGTCGCGGCGAAAAAGGAATCCGACTACCGGCGCGTGCTCGAGGCGGTGGCCGAGATCTCCGGACAGACCGTCGAACGCATCGAAGAGGTGTATGAGGAGCGGCGCTACCCGCACGGGTCGGGAGCCAAGGCATCCGAGATGCTCGCGGCCCTGGAGGAGGCGGGCTGCTCCCTCTTCTATCTCCAGATGTTCGGAGCCGAGCGGGCCGATTTCGACCTCGTGTTCGACGCCTACGCCTCGTAGCTACCGTTCCCGAACCGATCCGGAGGAAGCACATTGAGGTTCTCGCTGATGAACGAGCCCCACCTGGGCGGCACCTACGACCAGCAATTGGCGGCAGCCAGGTGGTGCGAGGCCGAAGGGCTCGTCTCATACGCCAGGTGTGACCACTTTCTCTCGGGTAGGGACCCGGTGCCGGATGCCACCGACGCATTCGCGGTGCTCGCGGGGTTGGCCCGGGACACCGAGGACATCCGCCTGTGCGTCCTCGTCTCCCCCATCACGTTCCGGCATCCGGCGGTGATTGCGAAGAACGCGGCAACCATCGACCAGATGTCCGGGGGTCGTTTCGACCTCGGCGTCGGCACCGGCTGGATGGACCTCGAGCACGACGCACTGGGCATCCCCTTCCCCGACTGGGGCGAGCGGTGGGAGCGGTTCGAGGAGGCACTCGACTACCTCGATGCAGCGTTCGGCGACGGTAGAGGATCCTTCGACGGCAAGTACTACTCCCTCGACGCCGATGTGAAGCCAAAGCCGAGCAAAGGGCTTCGCCTCGTCCTGGGGGGAAGCGGGCCCAGGCGCACTCCGACACTCGCCGGTCACCGGGCCGACGAGTACAACTTCTTCTTCTGCCCTCCCGGGGAAGCCAAGTCGAAGATCGACGTCATGAGAGAGGCCGCAGGTGATCGAGATGTCGAAGCCACGGTGATGGGCTCGGCCCTCGTTGCCCGAACCGACTCGGAATATCGGGAAGAGCTCGCCAAGGCAGCAGCCGGCAACAACCTCGATCCTGACGACCTGGAACAGCGACTGAAGGCCCGCGGGTATCCGCTCGGCACACCTGCTCAGGCTGCGGAGACGATCGCTGCCCTGGAAGAGGCAGGGGTACAGCGCATCTACGTCCAGTGGCTCGACCTCGACAATTCGGACCGGATGTTCGAGACCGTCGAGATACTGCGTGGCGGCTGAGCTTCCCGACGCCAGTCGCAGACTGCTGGCGGCGGTGCCGGAGCTCCAGACCGAGATTCACTTCTTCCCCACTGGGACGAAGACCGCCGGAGACGCCGCAGCGGCGATCGGATGCCCGGTCTCGGCCATCGTCAAGTCCCTCGTGTTCGTCGTCGCAGGTGGCGGGACCGAGGAGCCAGTTCTCGCTCTCGTGCCGGGAGACCTCAGATTGGACACGTCCAAACTGGCGGAGGCTGCAGGCGCCGACTCCTCACGCCGCGCGTCACTCGACGAGGTTCGCGAGACGACGGGTTACGCCGCAGGAGGGACTCCCCCGTTTGGGCACTCTCGCCCGGTCAGGGTCTTCGCCGATCCGGGTCTCCGTCGCAACGACCCGGTCTGGGCTGCGGGCGGCACGCCCACCACCGTCTTCCCGATATCCCTCGAGGACCTGGATCGGCTGGCGAGCCCGATCTGGGCCGACATCACATAGGCATTTCCCCTATGCGGGTAGTGGAAATACCATGGCCCGGTGACTGAGAGCGGTCCCCTCCTCCAGATCGAGAGTCTCCACGCGTCCGCGGGAGACGTCCCAATCCTCAAAGGCGTCGACCTTTCGGTCGACAAGGGCGAGGTGCATGCCCTCATGGGCCCGAATGGATCCGGCAAGTCGACGCTCGCATCGGTCCTGATGGGCGACATGATCAACTACCAGGTCACCCACGGCAGGATCATCTACAAGGGCTCGGACATCACGACGGAGCCACCCACCAACAGGGGCGCTGCAGGCATGTTTCTCGCCTTCCAGCACCCCGAGGCGATCCCCGGGGTCTCGGTCATCCAGTTCCTCCGTCAAGCTCTCTCCAACAGGACAGGAGTCGATCTCACCGTCCTCGAGCTCCGACTCAAGGTCATGGACGCGATGAGCGAGCTCGGCATGGAGTCATCGTTCGCCGACCGGTATCTCAACGAGGGCTTCTCCGGCGGTGAGCGCAAGCGGAACGAGATTCTGCAGATGGCCGTCCTGGAGCCAGAGCTGGCGATAATGGACGAGACCGACTCCGGGCTCGACATCGACGCGCTTCGCACCGTCGCCGACGGGGTCAACAAGCTCACCGGCCCCGACCGCGGCTTTCTGATCATCACCCACTACCAGCGCCTGCTCGACTACATCACTCCGGACCACGTTCACATATTCATGGATGGCCGTGTCCTCGAGAGCGGTGGCCCTGAGCTCGCCGTCAGGCTCGAAGAAGAGGGATACGACTCGTTCCGGCCGGTGTTGACTTAGCCGACTCATGACCGACCTCTCCCACCTGAAGGCAGACTTCCCGATTCTGGACAGCGGGGTCCACTTCCTCGACTCGGGAGCGTCCTCACAGAAACCGATTCCGGTGCTCGAGGCGATGGACCACTTCGCCCGGACCTCCTACGCCAACGTCCACAGGGGCGCCTACAAGCTCTCTGTCGCCGCGACCGACGCCTACGAGGCCGCCCGGGCCCGAGTAGCCGAGTTCATCGGAGCAACCGACGCTCGCGAGGTCATATTCACGAGAGGCGCGACGACTGCCCTCAACACGGTGGCATTCGGGTGGGGGCTGGAGAATCTCGAGAAGGGTGACCGCATCCTCGCCACAGAGATGGAGCACCACGCCAATCTCGTCCCTTGGCAGATGGTCGTCAAACGCACCGGCGCGATCCTCGACCACGCGCCCATCACGGACGAGGGAAGACTCGACATGACCGCTCTCGAGGAGAAACTCGGCTCTGACGTCAAGGTGGTCGCCGTGACCGGGATGTCAAATGTGCTGGGCACGATGCCGGACATCCCCAGGATCGCCGCGCTGGCACACGCCGTAGGGGCGCGGGTCGTGGTGGACGCTGCCCAACTGGTCCCGCACCACCCGGTGGACGTGAGCGGGCTCGGGGCCGACTTCGTCGCGTTCTCCAGCCACAAGATGCTCGGACCGACCGGCATCGGAGTTCTTTGGGGTCGTATGGACGCCCTCGAGGAGACTGAGCCCTTCGAAGGGGGCGGTGAGATGATCTCCGACGTGACGCTGCACGACGCGACCTGGGCCACGATCCCGCATCGCTTCGAAGCGGGCACGCCGCCGATCATCGAGGCCGTCGGCCTCCACGCCGCCATCGACTACCTCGACTCGGTGGGGATGGACAAGATCTACCAACACGATCAGGAGCTGACCGCGATAGCCATCGAGCGCCTCGGTGACGTGCCCGGCCTCTCGATTCAGGGGCCGACAGACATGGAGGCAAGAGGGGGCGTCGTCTCGATGACCATGGACGGGGTCCATGCCCACGACCTGGCGACGATTCTCGACGAGAACGGTGTCGCCGTGCGCGCCGGCCATCACTGCGCCAAGCCTCTGATGCGCCGGCTGGGCGTCGCGGCAACGGCCCGCGCCAGCTTCTACGTCTACAACGAGGAGTCGGACGTCGACGCCCTGGTGTCCGCGCTCCGCCAGGCGGGCGAGCTCTTCGGCGTCCGCTGATGGCCCTCGAAGATCTCTACCGCGAGGTCATCCTCGACCACTATCGGAACCCTCGAAACAGAGGCCATCTCGCCGATCCCGACGCGACGGCACAGGGCGTGAACCCTCTGTGTGGCGACGAGGTGACCATCGAGCTGAGATTCGAGGGCGACACCGTCGCCGAGGTCGGAGTCGAAGGACAGGGATGCTCGATCAGCCAGGCCTCAGCTTCGATGATGACCGAAGCCGTCAGAGGCAAGACGAGGGACGAGATCGCCGAGATGGTGGCGAAGTTCCGTCAGATGATGTCGATCGATGAAGCCGACGACATCGGCCTCGACCCTGACCGGCCGGGAGCGGTGCTCGGGGACATTGAGGCTCTCCAGGGTGTGCGGCAGTACCCGGTCCGGATCAAGTGCGCCAGCCTCGGATGGAACACCCTGTTGGAGGCGCTGGGGCCCTAGCGCCCTACCCGAGGCCGCCCTCGGTCATCTTCTTGAGGTCGAGTGCCGCATCGAGCTCGTCCTCGGTCATCAGACCCGCCTCCAGCACCAACTCGCGCACCGAGCGTCCCGAGGCAACGGCCTCCTTGGCGATCTTGGCTCCGTTGTCGTATCCGATGTGGGGATTGAGCGCCGTGACGACGATGGCGTTCTTCTCGACCAGCTCGCGGGCCCGCTCGTGGTTGGCCTCGAGACCGTCGACACACCGCTCACGGAACGTGTCGCACGCGTTCGAGAGCAGGCTCACCGACTCGAGGAGGTTGTGGGCGATCAGGGGCATCATCACATTGAGCTCGAAGTTGCCGTTCGCGCCGCTCCACGTGATCGCCGTGTCGTTTCCCACCACCTGGGCGGCCACCTGCATCACCATCTCCGACATGACAGGGTTGACCTTCCCCGGCATGATCGAGGAGCCCGGCTGCAGGGCGGGGAGCCTCAACTCAGCGATGCCGGAGGTGGGCCCCGAGCCGAGCCAGCGTATGTCGTTGGCGATCTTGAACAGCGACGTCGCCACCGTCTTCATCGCACCGCTGGCCATGACGGTCGCATCCTTGGAGCCCTGGGCCTCGAAGTGGTTCTCCGCCTCGTAGAACTCGGACCCCGACCGCTCAGCCATCATTGCGATCACCGCTTCGGCAAAACCCTCGGGGGCGTTGATCCCGGTCCCCACCGCGGTTCCCCCCAGTGCCAGCTCCTTGAGCTCTGGCATGACGGATTCGACCCGGCGGATGCCCTTCCGGATCTGTGCCTCATAACCGCCGAACTCCTGGCCAAGAGTGACTGGCGTGGCGTCCATCAGATGGGTCCGGCCTGACTTCACGACATCGGCGAACTCCGACGCCTTGGCCCCGAGCGAGTCGGCCAGCCTCTCCAGGGAGGGCAGCAGCTCCTCCTGTATCGCCGAGACCGCCGCCACGTGGATCGCAGTCGGGATCACGTCGTTGGAGGACTGGCCGAAGTTGACGTCGTCGTTCGGGTGCACCTCGGCGTCGCCGAGGATCTGGGAGGCACGAGCGGCGATCACCTCGTTCGCGTTGGTGTTGGTCGAGGTCCCCGAGCCGGTCTGGAAGATGTCGAGGGGGAAGTGATCATCGAGGGAACCTCCCATCACCTCGTCGGCCGCCCTGCGGATCGCGTCTCCAAGTCGCTTGTCCTTGAAGCCCATCTCCACGGCCACTGTGGCCGCCGAGCCCTTTTGCAGGCCGAGTGCCCAGATGAATCGCCGGCTGAACCGATGCACCGAGATTCGGAAGTTGTCGACCGCCCGCTGGGTAGAGGCGCCGTGGAGAGCCTCCGCGGGAACCTGGACCTCGCCCATCGAGTCCTTTTCGATGCGGTAC
>JBFFIL010000042.1:0-8292 GCA_041556535.1 Acidimicrobiia bacterium
CCTCTCGGGCCTCCTCGATGAAAGCGCACGTGTTGGTCATTACCACGTCGGCCGTCTCTGGCGAAAGGGCCCACACATAGCCGGCCTCGGTGAGCATCACCTTCACCTTCTCCGAGTCGACCTGGTTCTTGGCACACCCGAGCGTCGTGAGCCATACGGAGGGCGCAGTCATCAGGTGCGGGAGGTTAGGGGGCTACGCCTGATGCCACCGACGGCGTGGCACGCCGGTTGAAGATGCTCAAGACCTGTTGGCCTCGACCTCCGCCTGCAGCACGGGCGAGTCGACGGCGTCGGCAAGTGTGTTCCATGTCGATGTGCTCACCCCGCCGTCCTCCTCTATCTCGGCACAGGCGAGATACACGGCGTCGGCCACGTGTCCGATCTTGTGGTCAACTTCGAAGGCTTGAGCAATGGCGGTCCTCGCCGCCGGCGCGTCGCGTCTCCCCAGCGCACGGATCGACTCTTCTGCGAAGGCTTGGGCCCTGGGATCCACTAGATCTCGGCGAACAGGTACCTGCGAAGGATGTCGAGCTTCTCGTCCGTCGTGTCTGGATCGAGGTACCAGAGCATCGCTGCAACAGTGGAGAGGAGCGGGTTGCCGTCCTGTGGCGTGAAAGAGAACCCGACGATCTCGTTGCCGTTTCGAACCGCCAGTGTCTCGAGCGCCACCACCGCCTGGCTCATGATTCGCCCGTAGTAGCCGTGGTCCCGCCCGAATGAGAACACCTGGTTCGCAGATCTCTTGTGGGTGACGGCAACGCGGGTGTTCTCCATCAGACGATCACGCACCTCTACCAGATCGATCTCGCGGTCGAGCGCGAGGGAGAAGTGCATCGAGTGCATGTACTGGGTGTTGAGTTTGAGAGCAGACGAGTAGATCGGAAGGTCGTAGCCCAGGGTCGAGAACAGGTCGTGGGCATCCCGGGCGTGATGAGTGCCGAATCGGTCATCGCTGTGGGCGCCAACCGTGGGGCTGGCTACGAAGCCCGAGTCCTGGGAGATGTCGTTGGCCCGCCGGATGCAGAGGAACCGGCCGTCGGTGAGATGGCTGGTGCCGTCGGAGTCCATCGCGAGCGTCTTCAGAAGCACAGCGATGTTGTGCGTATTGCAGCTGACTATGTGGAGGAACCTGTCCTCGCCGCCCACCAGCGCCGAGTCATTGATTCCCCGCGCGTACATCTTGCCGAACCCGTATTCGGAGCCCTGCGCCATGAAGCCGATGGGCCCGACGGCCGACTCGTAGTACTCGTTCTTCATCTGGTTGCCCACGGGCGTGCAGTCGATGACGACCGTGGCCTTCTCTATGGCCTCCAACGTCTCGTACTTCGGAGCCAGTCCCAGCTCCTCGAAGTCCTGTTTGCGCTGCTCGTCGACGGCGAGCACGGCACCGCGCCGCTCCAGGTCGGAGACCTTCGCCTTCTCGGCAACCAGAGGCGTCCGCTTGTGGAAGGTGACTTCGTCGATCCCGAAGTGCTCCTGATTGTCCGCCAGGAGGCCGATCAATGGCTCACCGATGGTGCCGGTGCCGACGACATGGACGATCTTCATTGGTGTTGCCTCCGAGGGGGCGAGGTTGCTGGTCCTGAGGGCATGGTACCCAACGAGGGAGCCGATCCGGCCCTTGGATCAGACCAGCATGGGACCGGTGTCGAGGTGGACGATCGACGGGCCAAAGTGATCAGCGCAAACCGGAGTGCGGAGTCGTGTTCGCCCGCCTTCGACACCGCATACCCCGCCGGCTCCCTGCTGATCCTCGCCAGAAGGGGATGGGCGTTGTGTCCATGTCGAGTCCCTAGCTCGTCGCCTTCACGAAGGAGCGGAGGTCTGAGGCGAGCTTCTCGAGGGACGGCTTGTGAACGTACATCATGTGGCCCGCCTCGTAGTACTGCATCTCGACGTTGGCGCGCACCTCAGGGTCGAGACCCATGTGAGAGAACGTGTACTCGGTGGCGAAATGCGGGGTCGCGAGGTCGTAGTAGCCGTTGGCGACCATGACCTTCGTTCCCTTCGAGCGTGAGAGCAGCGCACGCATCTTCTCGGACGTGTCCACGTAACGGTTCTTGAAGTCCTCGTAGTCCCACTTCTGGTTGACCTTCAGCGACATCACGTTGTAGATGTCCTTCGACTCAAAACCGATGTCCTCGCGGAGATAGTGGTTCAGCGCTGAGGTCGCAACGGCTCCCGTGGCGTCCATGCTCGGATCGGCTTCGATGTTGTCACCGGCGGTGACCCTGTCGATGCCGACATAGCGCGAGTCGATACGTCCCACTGTTCGCTTGCGATCGCGAAGCAGCTCCTTGCAGAACCTGATGATCGAGACACGCAAGTCGTAGTGGTCGATGTATTCGGTGGACAGGCCGGTGTACGCGCTCATTCGCTCGGATACCGACTTTCGAGTTTCGTCGTCGAGCATGTCGCCCTTGGCGAGCGCAGACCAGTAGTCACCCAGCGCGAACTCCTCAACCTCGTCGAGCAACTCCCTCAGGGGCCTGTCCTGGAATTCGGGCGACAACGCGCCGTGATACCACGCTGTGGCCGCGAAAGTGGGCAGATACAGAGCCGCGGGAAGGTCGTTTCCGGGGTGATACAAGAAGGCCGGCTCTATCGGAGAGCTCACCTTGTAGTCCACGGACACCGTCTGGTAGTTGAGAATCGAGGAGATGAGGATGACTCCGTTGAACTCGACGCCGTGAAGTGTGAAGAGGTTGTGGGCAATGGCGGCCCCGCGGAGCGTGCCGTAGCTCTCCCCCGCCAAGTACTTCGGTGATGACCACCGGGCGTTGCGGTTCAGGTAGTGGACGATGAAGTGGCTGAAGGCGTCGACGTCGTGCTTGAAGTGCGCGAAGTCGTCCTCTTTCTCCTTGTCGGGCACCTTGCTGAAGCCTGTTCCCAGCGCATCGATGCACACCACGTCGGCCACGTCGAGGATCGAGTACTCGTTTTCGACGAGCTTGCCCTGCATCCCGACCTTGAACCCCTCTTCGTCCAGCTCCATGCGCTTTGGCCCGAACAGGCCGAGGTGGAGCCAAACCGTGGACGACCCTGGCCCTCCGTTGAAGCAAAACAGGATCGGTCGGGTCGCCGGGTCCGCGTCGTCCTTCGTGTAGGACACGTAGAAGAATTCGGCCTGGGTCTCATTGACCTCGAACACCTGGGTGGCAGCTTTGGCCGTGTATGCGACCTTCTCCCCTCCGAATCTGCCTGAGAGCTGTTTGGTGCTCTCCCGCTCCTTTATCTTGGGAGCCTTCGCCTTCGGCTTGCCCTTCTTCTTGTTGTCGCTCTTGCTTGCCTTGGCCATGGCGGAAGAGTAGGTCAGCCGGCCAGGAAGAGGGCCGGCTCGCCGAGGTTCTCGATGACAAGTGAAATGAATCGTCGGCCCATCGCACCGTCGATGACCCTGTGGTCGTAGGACATCGAAATGGGCATCACCGGCGCGATGACGATGTCGTCTCCGTAGACCAGGGGCTTCCGGCGGGCTCGACCCACCGAGAGGATGGCGGTTGTCCCGGGCGGCACGATCGGCGTCCCGTGACCCCCTCCCACCGCGCCGATGTTGGTGATCGTGAACGTCTGTCCGGTCAACTCGTCGGGTGTGAGGGTTCGGGACCGCGCGCCCTCACCCAGCCGACGGATCTCGGCTGCAAGGTCCAGAACGCCCATCCCGCCTGCATCGTCGACCACGGCCACCATCAGGCCCTCTGCGGTGTCGACCGCTATCCCGATGTCGTGGTTGCGGTGCATGATCAGCTCGTCGCCGTCGACGGTGGCGTTGAACTCGGGAAAGGCGTCCAGCGCCGGGAGGGCCGCCTTGACGACGAGTGCCTCGATGGGGATCTTCGTCTCGTGTCGCCGCCCCAAGGCGTCGCGCACCTCCAACAGGCGGGTGACGTCCACATCGTCGAAGGTGGTCACGTGAGGGATCTCCGACCAACTCTTCGACATGTTTGCGGCGATCGTCCGACGCAGACGAGTCATGGGCACCCGGCGTGATGCAGCGCTATCCGGGGCGCTGGCCGGTGGATGCGGAGTGGGAATGTCTGGTTCGACGGCCTGCTGGGGCGTTTCCCGTGGAGGAGCCTGGGTCGCGGGCCGGGATGACGCGGCTGCTTCGACGTCGTCTCTCGTCACCTGCCCGCCAGGCCCCGTACCCGTGACCGTCGCCAGGTCGACGCCAAGCTCGCGTGCCACTTTGCGGACCACGGGCAGCGCCTTTACCCCTGCGGCTCGGGGAGGGCTCGCAGGTTTGGCGGCATCGAGCACTTCGGCATCCTCGCTGATGGTGCCGACGATGGGTGGCGCAGCAGCCACATCCGTCGCGTCCGCCACGGCTTGGGGAACCGTCTCGCCGGCCTCGCCGATGACCACCAGGACGGCGCCCACTTCGAGTGTGTCGCCTTCGGCCGCTCCGTGCCTCAGGACCGTCCCCGCGTATGGGGAGGGGATCTCCACCACCGCCTTGTCGGTCTCGACCTCGACGATGGGCTGGTCCGCCTCGACCCTCTCACCTTCCGCGACGAGCCACTGGACGATATCTGCCTCGGTGAGACCCTCGCCGATGTCCGGGAGCAGGAATTCGCGTGCCACTAACCCTCCAACGTCCTGGTTGCTGCGTCGACTATGCGATCCACGGACGGAAGGTAGTGGGCCTCAGATCGCTTCAATGGGAAGATCGTGTCCCACCCGGTGACTCGCTGCACCGGAGCCAACAGCTCGTAGAGGCAGCGCTCCTGGATGGACGCGGCCACCTCGCCCCCGAAGCCACCGGTGAGGGGCGCCTCGTGAACGATGACGGCTCTGCCTGTCTTCTTGACCGAAGACGAGATTCCGGATCGATCCAGCGGCGATAGTGTCCTCACGTCGAGAACCTCCACCGAAACGCCCTGACTCTGCAAGGCATTCGCTGCTCGCCTGGTCTCCTTCATCATCGCTCCCCAGCTGATGAGCGTGACGTCGCTGCCCGACCTCTCCAAGCGAACGGGGCCTATGTCTTCGGTGTAGTAGATGTCGGGAACTTCCTCCTTCACCGCCCGATACAGGCGAATCGGCTCCAGGACAATCACCGGGTCGGGATCCTCGATCGCGGCCAGCAAGAGGCCTTTTGCGTCTCGCGGTGTGGAGGGGACGACGACCTTCAGGCCGGGGATGTGGGCGTAGATCGCCTCCATGGACTCGGAGTGGTGCTCGGCTGCCCCGATACCGCCCCCATATGGGATCCGGATCACCAGCGGCGCGGAGAACCTGTGGGCGGAGCGGTTGCGGATCCTCGATATGTGATTGATGATCTGGTCATAGGCCGGATACGAGAAGCCCATGAACTGGATCTCGGCCACGGGTCGCATGCCGCCCACCGCTAGCCCGAAAGCCGCACCTGCGATACCGGACTCCGCAACTGGCGTGTCGTAGACCCGCCTCTCCCCGTGCTTTTGCCGGAGGCCATCCGTGATCCTGAACACGCCGCCGGCGCGGCCAATGTCCTCCCCGAGGAGAATGACACGGTCGTCGGATGACAGAGCGGTGTCCAGGGCGCGGTTCAGCGCTTGGGCAAGAGTCAGCTCACTCAACGGCGCCGTCCATCTGCTCGAGAAGAGCGTCCGTCGGTTCCAGGTACATACGGTTCAGCATCTCGTCGAAGCTCGGCTCCGGGAGTGCCTCGGCCCACTCGACGGCCTCTTCGATGACTTGCTCGGCTCGAGTGTCGAGCTCCGCCTGCCATTCCTCGGTCCACTCCCCGGCCTTCTCCAGGAGTAGGCGGACCCTCAACAACGGATCTCGCTCCTCCCACATCTCGGTCTCCGAGTCTTCCCGATAGCGTCCGGGATCGTCGGCTGTCGTGTGTGCGGCCATCCGGTATGTGACCGCCTCGATCAGTGTCGGGCCTCCACCCTCCCGAGCCCTGGCAACCGCCTCTCTGGTCGCAACCAGCGTCGCTGCCACGTCGTTGCCGTCCACTCGAACCCCCTCCATCCCGTAGCCGCTCGCCTTGGCTGCGATGGTCTCGGCTCGCGTCTGCTCGGACACAGGGTATGAGATGGCGTAGCCGTTGTTCTGGCAGAGGAATACGGTCGGGGTCTCGTAGACCGCGGCGAAGTTCATGGCCTCGTGGAAGTCCCCCTCCGAGGTCGCGCCGTCTCCGAAGGAAGTGAGGACGACGCGGTCGCGCCCGGCCAGGCGCTCCGCCCACGCGATGCCGACGGCGTGAATCATGTGACCCCCCACGGTTATGGACGGGGGGAGAACATTGACCGAGGTGGGTAGCCGACCACCTCGCTCGTCGCCGGTCCGCCCGGCCATGAGGAGCCTCCACGGATAGCCGGCAGCCCAGTTGAGTGCGGCATCCCGGTATGTGGCCACGACCCAGTCGTCGGAGCGGAGAGCCGCGCCCGCGCCGATCTGAGCGGCTTCCTGGCCCCGGAACGAGGCGTAGGTCGCCAGGCGCCCTTGACGCTGCATTGCCATCGACTTCCTGTCGTACGCACGAGCCTCGACCATCTGGGCGTAGAGCTCCCGTGTCTCTTGGACCGAGATCGGCAATCGCTCGACGACGGAGCCGTCGGGGTTGATCAGGCTGAACACCGATCAACCGCCGTGCGGATTCGGGGTATTCGTCATCGGCCGGAACCGTAACCGCGTCTAGACCGAAGCGGTTTCCCCCCGAAGGAGCTCCTCGAACTCGTCCACCGTCATCAGGACCTCCCTCGCCTTGCTCCCCACCGAGGGACCGACAACGCCCTTCAGCTCCAAGGTGTCCATCACCCGTCCCGCCCTGGCGAAGCCGATTCGGAGCTTTCTCTGAAGCATCGACGTCGACCCCAGCTGCGAGCGGACCACGAGCTCCATGGCCTCCCTGATGAGGGCAGCGTCCTCATCATCTTCCTCCTGTGCTCGCGCAGCTGCAGCTGCCGCAGCTGTCTCGAGCACGGCCTTGTCCTCGTAGCGCGGTTCGCGTTGGCTCTTGACCCACTCGACCACATCCCGGATCTCGGATTCCCGAACCCACGCACCTTGGATTCGCTGGGGCCGAGGCTCGAGAGCGGTCACCACCAGCATGTCACCCATGCCTACCAGTTTCTCGGCCCCGGAGCCGTCGATGATCACCCGACTGTCGGTTTGGGACGCGACGCTGAAAGCTAGGCGCGACGGGATGTTCGCCTTGATCACACCCGTGATGACATCGACGGAGGGCCGCTGGGTTGCGATGACGAGGTGAATTCCGACGGCGCGTGCCATCTGAGCAATGCGCACTATCGACTCCTCGACCTCCCGGCCGGCCACCAGCATCAGGTCGTTGAGCTCGTCGATGAGGATGGCGATGAACGGGAACCTGTCGAAGGCATCACGATCGAGCTGACCCGAGTCCCACTTCTCCCTGTAACCCTCGATCTCACGGACCTTCGCGTCAGCCAGCAGCTCGTACCGGCGGTCCATCTCGGCAACCGCCCACTTGAGGGCTTCGTTCGCCTTCTTCGGGTTCGTTATGACCCTCGTCAGCAGGTGGGGAACCCCGTTGTACTGGCCGAGCTCGACACGCTTCGGGTCCACCATGATCAGTCGGACGTCGTCCGGACTGGTTCTCATCAGAATCGAAGTAACGATCGAGTTGATGCACGACGACTTGCCGGCTCCCGTCGCACCCGCAATCAGAACATGGGGCAGCTCGGTGAGGTTCAGTAGCTTCGGTTGGCCGGAGATGTCCATTCCGAGCGCCACGGTCAGCGGGCCGTGGGGTGCCGATGCCTCGGGGCTCGCCAGGATGTCCCCCAGCGACACGAGCCGTCTCTTCTGGTTCGGCACTTCCACACCGATCGCCGACTTGCCCGGTATCGGCACCAGGAGCCGAACGTCGGGGGTCGCCAGGGCATAGGCGATGTCGTGGGACAGGTTCGAGACGCGGTTGACCTTGACTCCGGGAGCCAATTCGATCTCGTACCGCGTGACCGTCGGGCCGGGAACGATCTTGGTGAGTGTTGCGTCGACCCCGTGCTGCAGCAAAGTGTCTTCCAGTTGGCGGGCAGTGTCCTCGAGGGAGCGCTTGTTGACCTCTCCGCCGGTCCCACCTTCGAGCAGGGATATCGGCGGCAACTGGTATTCGGCCTTTGTCAGGTCGACAGTCTTGAGGGCCAGCGGCGCGGTCGGGGGTGGCGCGGCCGCCTGTTTCGGCTCCGGCGCAGGCTTCGACACCTTCTCCCCCTTCGGACGCTCGTGCCTCCCCTTGGCCGGAGTCACGAGGGCTGCCGGGGTGACTATGGGGCGGGGCGCCGGCGGTGATGTTGCGATGAGGGCGGTGCGTGCCAG
>JBFFIL010000043.1:0-8207 GCA_041556535.1 Acidimicrobiia bacterium
CAACCACCCATCCCCGGGCGAGCATCTCCGAGACGACGGGAGGGGATCCCCCTTCACTGGCCAGGGTGAGGCAGGTGACCGTTGGTGATCGATGCCCCTCTTCGGCGAGGAGGTCAATCGGGGCGCCTCGGTCCCTCATCTCGGCGACCCACGCAAGGGTGACACGCTGCATCGCCCGGTGACGGCTCCACCTCTCCTCCATACCCTCGGAGTGAATCCGGTCGAGTTGGTAGTCGAGGGAGTAGAGAAGCGAGATGGCCGGGGTGGCCGGTGTCTGGTCGCTGGCGAGTTGGTCCATGAGGCGTTCGAGGTCGAAGTACCAACCACGCCGACCGGCCCCGGCGGCACGCTCCATCATGCGGTCGGAGGCGACGCCAAACGAGAGGCCAGGGGGAAGAGCAAGAGCCTTTTGAGAGCCGGTGAGGATGAACTCGATGGCCCAGTCGTCGGTCCTCGTCTCCACCCCTCCGATCCCAGTGACGGAATCGACCAGGAGCATCGTGTCCTCGAAGCCTCGCATCACAGCTGCGATCGCCTCCAGATCCTGCAGTGCGCCCGTCGAAGTCTCCGAATGGGTGATGGTGACGGCGTCGTAGCGCGTCGGCTCGAGGCGGTCGGCGAGCTCATCGGCTGAATGGACGCCCCCGTAGGGCACGTCCCATTGCTCGACGTCGAAGCCACACGCGCGGGCGATGTCGGCGAACCGACCCGAGAACGCACCGTTGACGAGGCTCAAGACCTTGCCTTCAGACCATGAGTTCCGCACCGCCGCCTCCATGAGCCCGGTCGCCGATGAGGTCGAGATGATGACGGGTCGCTCCGTGACGAAAACCGGCTTGAGACCCTCGACCACCCGAGACATCAGCTCCTTGATGGCCGGTCCGCGATGACCGATCATCGGCTGCGCTTGGGCGGCGAGAACATCGGGGTGAACCTCCGTCGGCCCTGGCAAGAAGAATCGACCGGGTTCGAGGGGATTTCTCATTCCGGTGTTTCTACCAGGTAGCGAATCTCTTGGACGACATGGTGACTTTTCCGTTCATCCATCGCCGATCGCAACAGCAACGCGGTCCCCGTCGACCAGCTCCCATTCGACGACAACCGCGGATCCTGAGCGAAGGTGGTCGCGCAGGTGGCCGAGCGCGAAGGCGTACTCGCCTTCTTCTGTGGTGAGGAACCGCAGCCTCGCACCTTCGACCAGAACCGTGAAGGCCGGCACGTCGTTCAGCGATCCCTCGACATCCAGCACCACACCTCGAACAGACCCCGAGGCCGCGCTGCAGGCGACCGCGAGCGCGAGGACTGTCGCTAACCCACCGAGACGGAAGAGTCGGCCTCTTCCCAATCCCGTTCCTCTCCCGACCAGCGGAACCAGATCACCGCGATCGTCACCCAAAGGAGGAGGCCCCCGCCGAGCTTCATCACGACCCCGGCAATGGTCTGGTCGGCGACCGCCGTCAGACCCCAGGCCAGTGCGGAGTCCCCATAAGTGGGGTAGATCGCGGCGGAGGAGAACGTCAGGAACGAGGCGGGGACGGTGGGCAGGAGCGATTGGAGGAAGAGATAGAGCATCTGGGTCGGCCGACGCAGCTTCGGGATGGCGGAGGTCGGCGAGAGCACGGGCATCCACATCAGCCCGGCAGAGAGGAACAGGAGCGCGTGGATCAGGAAGTGGGCCAGCTCGCTCTCCAACATCAATCCCACCATCACCGGCCAGTGGATGAGCACGAACGTGACGTTGAAGACGGCAAAAGCGGGGAGGGCACGTGCCACCGGTCTCAGCCAACGAGCCACCCTTGGATGTCCCAGCGTCACATCAGCGAGCCATCGAGGCGTGCCCATGAGAAGCAGTGGAGGCACGACGAGGCCCAGGACCATGTGCTCCACCATGTGGACGGTGAACAGCGACTGCTCGCCAATGTCGTGAACAGGCCACCCTGACACGACCCAGATCATCGCCAGGCCCAGATACCACTGCCACCACTGTCGCCTCGTGGGCCCTGGCAGCGCCTTTGCCAGGATCGGGCGAAGACGCCTGTTCGCGTACCAGTAGCCCAACCCGAGCATGAAGAGCAGGGCCCAGAGGTCGTAGTGGGGGTGCCAGGGGGGGATCATCAACCGCCCCTTATGGCAACGACCCCCATCGCCGAGAGAACCACCAGGTAGAGAGCGAGCGCCAGCACGAAGCCAGCAGTGAAGAACCTGCTGAGCGTCCCCTTCTCGAACCGGAGGTGCATGTACCAACCGACCACGATCACGAACTTGAGCAAGGCCAGCGCTATCAGGGCCACAGCATTGACAGCGCCCAGCTCGACGGCCCTGTCGAGATAGAACAACCCGACTTCGACGGCGGTGAGCACGGCGAGCACCACCGCGATGAGCCAATACTGGCGGGGGCTGGGATGGGTGTGGTGCTCGGAGCTCATGCTGGGGGCCGCGAGAGAAGGTAGACCACGGTGAAGATCACGATCCAGATGATGTCGACGAAGTGCCAGTAGAGCCCGACCAGTTCGAGATTCAGCCCCGACTTGTGGCTCAGCGATCCCCTTCTTCGGGAGATGCCCCACAACGACAGGAGCATCACGACGCCGACCGCGACGTGTGTCCCGTGGAAGCCGGTCAGGAGGTAGAAGGCAGAGGCCGCCGGGTTCGTGGAGAGCTTCATGTCGTACTCCACGATGAACTCGGTGAACTCGAACACCTGGCCCCCCAGGAACACGGCGCCGAGCGCCGCCGTGGCAAACAGCCAGGTCCGGGTCCCGTGCTGATCGTCCCGGCTGAGGGCATTGTGGGCCAGCACCATCGTGAGGGAGCTCATGAGGAGCACGAACGAGCTGACCGACGTGAAGGGGATGTCGTAGATCTCCGCCGGGTACGTCCCGGAAAAGCCGGCTCTGCTCGAGTAGAGGAGGTAGTTGGTGATCAGGGCGCCAAAGAAGAGGAACTCCGAGCTGAGGAACACCCACATGCCGAGCTTGGTGTGGCTGATGCCAACACCTTCGTGCTCCTCATGATGAGCGGGCGCCTCGTGTATCACATCACTCATCGCCGGCCTCGCCATCCGCCTGTAGATCCTCGGACTCATCGTGGCCCTGGTCGTGCTCCTCTTCGAGCGGCTCCATTCCCCAGCCGATTGCCGACGCGAGAGTCACGACAGCTCCGATCGCTATCAGCGCCTTCCCCCATGCGGTGGTGTGGTAGATGATCCCGTAGAACATGAGCGGGAACCCGAGGGCCATCGTCATCGGGAAATACGACGGTGTTGGGAGATGGATCGGTTCGGGCGGGTGCAGTCCGTCGTGCTCCAGCTGTGCGATCACCTGATCTGCATCCGGGTTGCGCATCGCCCTGCCCTCGTCGTCTTCCGAGTACTTCATGTGCCAGAAGTGGTCGAGCCTCGTCACCACCGGCGGTGTGGCGAAGTTGTACTCGGGAGTTGGGCTGGGGATGGTCCACTCGAGGGTCCGGGCGTCCCACGGATCAAGGCCGGCGTCCTCGCCGTGGCGGCGGCTGTGATACCAGTTGTAGATGAACACGGCAACCGACAGCGCAATGATGAATGCTCCGATGGTCACCGCGAAGTTCCAAGGCTCGAGCCCGAACTCGGGAGCGTACTTCCAGGTTCTCCGGACCATCCCCTGGAGACCCAACCAGTGCATTGGGGCGAACGTCAGGTTGAACCCGATGAACTGGAGCCAGAAGTGGATCTTGCCCAGCCTGGAGCTCATCACCTTCCCCGTGAGCTTCGGGAACCAGTAGTAGAGCCCGGCGAAGATGCCGAACACGGCGCCGCCGAAGAGCACATAGTGGAAGTGGGCCACGATGTAGTAGGTGTCGGTCTGTTGCCAGTCGGAGGGGACGACGGCGTGGGTCACGCCGGAGAGCCCTCCGATGGTGAACATGGCGACGAACCCGATGGCGAAGAGCATCGGGGTGGTGAACCGTATTCGGCCTCCCCACATCGTGCCCAGCCAGTTGAAGATCTTGATGCCGGTCGGGATGGCGATGGTCATCGTCGCCAGGCCGAAGGCCGCCTGCGCCACCGGGGTGATGCCCGACGCGAACATGTGATGGGCCCAGACCCCAAAACCCAAGAAGGCGATTGCCGCACCCGCGAACACCACTGCCGAATAGCCGAACAGGGGCTTCTTGGAGAAGACCGGCAGCACTTCCGAGACGATGCCCATTGCCGGAAGGATCAGGATGTACACCTCGGGATGGCCGAACAGCCAGAAGAGATGTTGCCAGAGGATGGGATCACCGCCGCCCACAGGGGCAAAGAACAGCGAGCCGAACTGCCTGTCGAAAGTGACCATGAACAAGGCGACCGCGATGATCGGAAGGGAGAAGAGCAGCAGGAACGCGACGACCGTCGACATCCAGACGAATACCGGCATGCGGAGGAGACGCATCCCCTTCGCCCGCATGTTGAGAACCGTCACGATGAAGTTGATCGAGGAGATCAGAGAGGCGAGGCCGATGATCTGCAGGCCGAGCGCCCAATAGTCCATCGCCGTGCCCGGGGAGTAAAGCGGCCCTGCGTTCGGCTGGTATCCGAACCACCCCCCGTCGGGCGAGTCGGCCAGCCAGTTGAAGCTTCCGGGCCCGCCTCCGGGGGCCAGGTTTCCCGAGACTCCCTCGGCGCCGAGTGGGGCGAGCGAGGTCCCGAAGAAGAACGTGGAGTAGAGGAAGATCGCCCCGAAGAAGAAGATCCACCAAGACAGGGCGTTGAGCCGCGGGAAGGCGACATCCCTGGCCCCGATCATCAAAGGGATCAGGTAGTTCATGAACGCCGCCGATGCAGGCATGATGAACAGGAACACCATCGTGGTGGCGTGCATCGTGAACATCGCGTTGTAGGCGCCCGCAGTGAGGAACTCGGAGTTGGCCTGGGCGAGCTGGACCCGGAGCAGAAGGGCCTCGATGCCGCCGATGATGAAGAAGAAGAAGGCGGCATAGCCGTACATGATCCCGATCTTCTTGTGGTCGACCGTGGTCAGCCACGAGCTCCATCCCGTGGTCGACGAGGGGCGCTTGAAGATCGTGCTCGCGGGGCGCTCTGCGGTTGCTGTCATTCGTTGCTCTCCAGCCATGCGATCAGGTGGTCTATCTCCTGCGCGGTGAGAGCGAGATTCGGCATGAAGCTGCCGGGCTTGACGTTGGGTGGATCGGCAAGCCACTCCTTCAGCGCAGCCTCGTAGGTCTGGCCGTCCTCAGGCAAAGTCGCTCCGGCGAACACGCCCCGCGAGGCGAAGTGGGTCAGGTCGGGCCCGTTGAACGCGGCTCGGGAGACGATGTTGGAGGCAGAGGGGTCGTCGAATCGGACGGTATGGCATTGGACGCAGCCCTTGTTGACGAAGACCTGGTAGCCGTCCCACTCGGGCGTTCCCTCGGCCGGAAAAGTAGCGGGAAGCTGCTGGGCTTCTGTCCACTCGTCGTATTCGGAGACGCTCAACGCGATGACCCTGGCCCGCATCAACGAGTGGGAGAGACCGCAGAACTCGGCGCAATGGCCCCAGTACTCCCCCGGCTCATCGGCCTGAATGCGAAGGAGCGTCGTCTGCCCCGGCACGAGGTATCGCTTCCCCATCAGGGCGGGAACCCAGAAATTGTGCAGTACATCGTCGGAGGTCATTGTGAGGCATACCTCCTCGCCGGCAGGGATCACCATCACGTTCGCGGCGTCGAACCCGCCGTCGGGGTAGCGATACTCGAACCACCACTGGTGGCCGATCACTTCGATCTCCATCACCCCATCGGAGCATCCGGTCAGGTCGAACACCCCTTGAACCGTTGGAACCGAGATTGCGGCGAGGATGAGCGCCGGGATCACCGTCCAGACGACCTCCAGTTTTGGGCTCCCGTGGGTCTGCTTCGGCTCTTTTCGGTCCTCTCGGTCACGGAAGAAGACGACGATCACGATCACCGCACCCATGACCAGGACGAAGATCGCCGTCGCGATCCAGAAGACCATCCAGAACAGGCCGTCGATCCGATCGGCGAAGGGCCCGGCAGGCTCGAAGGTGGTGAGCGGGGCGTCCTCGATCTCGATGAATGCGCACGACGCGAGCAGGACCGACGAACCGACGAGGGCGAAGAGACGCGTCAGACGTTGACGGAGTGGGACCATCGGGTCGGCATCATAGGAGAATCCGAGAGGGCGACCAGTTCAGGGCAGCACGGCGTTGAACGAAGCGACCAACTCCTCGCCAGAAGCTGCCCCCTCGAGTGCCGCGGTCACGATCCCGTCGCCGTTGACGACGAACACCCAAGGCTCTGTGGGAAGACCCCACTCTTCGATGGCAGGGACCAGGATGAGCTCGTCGAACGATGCTGCCTGAACGTTCTCGTACACCTCGACGTGGACGAAGTTGAGCTGCGGGAAGGCCGGCGCGAGCTCCTTGACCTGCGAGAGGAGCGGGCCGCAGGCGGCGGACCGGCACCACCTCGGGGTCGCGAAGACGATCACTGTTGGCCCGGAGGCGATGGCATCGGCGACGCTCTGGGTGTAGAAGTCAGGATCGGGCTCGGGGTCGGAGGAGATCTCGGCGATATCGTGGTCGGCCGACGTCCTGGTGGCCGAGAGGGGGGCCACCTCCCCTTTCGAGACGACAACCGGATCGGCCAGCGCCTGGATGCCGATCGGACCAACCTCACCGTCTCCCACATTGATCGTCAGCTGATAGAGACCGGGCTCGGGGAACTCCAGCTGAAGGACATAGAGCCCGCGGACGTTGGGGACTATCCACATGAAGTCGGCCTTGCGCGTATCGAGGGGCGCGCCGTTCTCGTCTCGCAGCGTCACCACCGCGTCGAGGAACTGGGACTCGACGAATTCGCCTGTCGACTGGTTCACCAGCCCGAACATGATCCTCTGAAACCCGGTTCCGATCGCAGCCGGGTGATTGGCGATCGTGGCGAGCAGGGAGTCCGCGCCCCCGGTGGCGCCACCACACGCCGCCAGTGTCAGAGAGGCCGCCAGCATCCCGGCTGCCAGCCGTCTCACAACAGCACGTCCAACATGATCGCGGCGAACAGCGTCGCGAGGTAGACGGTCGAGGTCACGAACAGCTTCATCGCGCGGGACGGGTCGCGAAATACTCGCCAGGTGTCCCAAATGAACCAGGCACCAAGCCCGAGCGCCGACCCAAGGTAGATCCAGCCCATTCCGCCGAGAGGGACGAGGAGAAGTGAGACTCCGACCATCAGGCCCGTGTAGAGCAGCATCCTCCGCGTTGTGGCTTCGACGCCGGCGACCACCGGGAGCATCGGCACGCCGGCGGCTTCGTAGTCGTCGGAGTAGCGCAGAGCGAGAGCCCAGAAGTGCGGAGGCGTCCAATAGAAGACAATCAAGAACAGGACCCACGCCGGCACCCCAACCGTTCCCGAAACGGCTGCCCAACCGACCAAGGCGGGGGCCGCTCCCGCTGCACCGCCAATCACGATGTTCGATGCGGAAGAGCGCTTGAGAACCAGTGTGTAGACGAAGACGTAGAACAGCAGAGCACCTGTCGAGATCACAGCCGCGAGCCATGTCGTGAAGGCGAGGAGCCACCCGAAGCCCACCAGTCCAAGGGTGATCCCGAAGATCAGGGCGTTGCGTGGGGGTACAGCGTGTCTCGGAAGAGGCCGCGCCCTGGTGCGTCTCATGATCTCGTCTATGTCTCTGTCGAGGTAGCTGTTCAGCGCGTTGGCGCCGCCCGCCGACAGTGATCCGCCGATGAGAGTGGCGAAGACGAGCCATGTGTCGGGCCAGCCTCCCCAGGCAAGGACCATCGACGGGACGGTGGTTATCAGGAGAAGCTCGATGATCCGCGGCTTGGTCAGCGCAAAGTAGGCAGAGACTCGAGGTCCGAAACCATCGCTTCGCTTTGAGACCACGACTTCAGTCGACATCACGAGGCTCCGATCGACCTACTTCGCCGGGGCGGGCGCGAGCCCTCCGCTCGACCCATCGAAGCAGCACGAGGGAAACCACAACGGGTCCGACGAACACCCATAAGTGATCCGCGCCGAGGACATGAGCGAGGACAGTCATCGTCCTGAGAGGATCCTAGGGCCGGGAGTCGTCCGTGCGACCATCAACCCGCGCATCGCACATTGGGATCGCGCCGCTTCGTGGCCAAAGCCGGCGAGGGCGCGAGGGTGAGGGATGGTGACCCCGACGACATTGCCCCCGACGATAGGAGCCAACTGCAAATACCTGG
>JBFFIL010000044.1:0-8080 GCA_041556535.1 Acidimicrobiia bacterium
AGCACGACGGGTATGGCGGCCAGGCGGTTGTAGGCGATGGCGCGGTTGATGGCTAGATGCGGATGCGATAGCGATGACTCCTGAATGAGGGCCATGGAGGCGAATGCCGCAGCGACGGCGCCAACGAACAGCCATCGCTCGGGTGCGGGCATTACCCCGTGCCCCGCCTCGGCTACGGCAGTTTCGAGTGAGACGCCGAGAGCAGCCAGAGCCGCCGCCAAGGGGAAGTGGGTGTAGATCCATGCCGTCGGCCGCCAGTTCTTCTTCCCCGGATCCCGGCGCCGGACGACGCTCCCCTCGGCGTTGTCGAAGTACATCCACCAGATGGCCGTGGCGATTGCGATCCCGAGTGCCGCGGTGATCGTGGGTTCGAGTGCCCAGTGAAGGTGGCCGAGGCCCAGGACGACCGCAGCGATCGACTCGCCGAGAACCAGGATCGTGAACAGCCCGAATCTCTCCGGCAGATGCGAGATATCCAATGGCACCGCGGCCTGCAGTCGCCGCATGATGTAGGGCGTGGCGAGGTCTATCGCCAGAGCTGCGGCCCAGACGGCGAACACCGACGGTGCGTCGACGAAGATCGAGGCCGTCCAGACGACAGCAGCAAGACCGTGGCCCTTCAGGTAGCCGGAGACCAGATCGCGGACTTCCACGACGTGTCGGTGAACCCGCCAGTAGAGGGCGATGATCGTGTAGCGGGCAATCGTGTACCCGACGGCGAATGCTGTGATCGAGCCGCTCTCGTCGGTGGAGACCGAAGCGGCGATGATGACGATGGCCACCATTTGCGTCGCGGCGAGGACCCTGTAGGCCAGGTCGTCTGTGTCGAATCGGTCCGCGTAGAAGGTATGGGACACCCACAGCCACCAGATCAGCCCGAAGTAGCCGACGAACGACGCAACTCCGCCCCAGGACATGGATTCGTGGAGCCGGACGCCGAGAGCGGCGACCGCAACGACGAAGGCAAGGTCGTAAAACAGCTCGAGCCACGTTGCGCTCCGCTTGCCCTCTTCTTGTGCGGTCCGGAGGCTCGGCGGGGTGAGCCGCGCTATCTGCATTTTTCGCAAGATAGCGATCTCCGCCGCGCCGGAGGAACTCGAGCGGGGCACTACTCTCGCACCCGTGCCGACCTCCACATCCGAACGAGCATGTCTGCTGATCGCTGACATCTCCGGGTACACCGAGTACTTGCAGGGTGTCGAGCTGGATCACGCTCAAGACGTGATCGCTGACTTGATAACCGCCCTGGTCAACCCGCTCAGGCCCCTTTTCCGGCTTAACAAGCTCGAGGGGGATGCAGCGTTCCTCTACTCGCCGACGGAGAACGTCGACGGCTCCGGGCTGCTCGACATGGTCGAAGACTCCTACTTCTCGTTTCGCCGGCGGGTCACAACCATCGAGCGAGCCACGACATGCAAGTGCGGTGCCTGCGAGCTGATTCCCAGGCTGGATCTCAAGATCATCGTCCATCAGGGGACGGTGGCCCATCAGGAGATGCTCGGGCTCGACGAACTGGTCGGCCCGGACGTCGTGCTCGTCCACCGGATGCTCAAGAACGATGTCGAGGAGGCCACCGGCACCAGGGCCTACGCGATGCTCACCGACGCCGTGGTCAGGTCGATGGGCCTCGAGCCCGACTTGTTGGACATGACCCCCTTCGAGTCGGAGTTCGCCGATGTCGGCACCCAGCGGAGCTGGATTCACGACCTCGACAAGGCCTGGCGGAAGGAGCGGGCCCGCCGCCGGGTGTACGTGGCTCCGGAAGACTCCGTTTTCACCATGGATCACTTCGCCCCGGATGTGGATGTGAGCCATGCCTGGCAGTACCTGACGCAGGCGGATCTCCGCCAGAAGTGGGAAATCGGATACGAAGAGGTGATCGAGTTCGTCGAGGGTCGTCGCGGAGTCGGCTCGGAGACCCATTGCGTCCACGGAGAGGGCGTGATCAAAGAAGAGGTGATCGACTGGCGTCCTCCCAGCTACGTCACCTATCGGGGGACCTTTCACACAGGGGAGCCCTTCGTGGTCACAGACGAGGTAGTCGAGGCCGATGGGGGGGTGCTGTTCAGGAAGAACGTGAGGCCGGTCACAGCGGAGCATCGCGACGCCGTCCAGGGGATTATGGAGGCCTTCACACCTGTGGTGGCGCAGTGGTTCCCCGCGATGGAGGAGCTCCTCAAGGCGGACATGGAGGCGACTGCTTCGATAGTCGAGGCGGAGTTGCCCGAGCCTGACGAGGCGGCCCGACTCGCGACCAGCGTCTCCTGATTCCACTACATCCTGTGGAATATCGCTGACCAGCGACGTCCCTACTTCTGAACTTCGTCGCCTACTTGCTGGCCCTTGGCGTGCTGGCGGTGTAAGCGGCCGAGCACGATGTTGTCGAGCCCGCTTCGACGACCTTTCAGCAGCGGGAAGGCGCCAAGGACACTCCAACCCGTCCTGCACGGCAACAGGACCGCTAGTTTTCAGCCTCGTGAAACAGATTCAGCATTGGATCGACGGTCGATCGACTGCGGGAGCATCCAAGAGGCACGGCCCCGTCTTCAACCCAGCCACCGGGGCCAAGACCGGCGAAGTCTCGTACGCCTCCCAATCGGACGTCGACACAGCGGTCCAATCGGCGCGTGAGGCGTTTCAGTCCTGGAGCTCATCCTCCCTCACACTGCGACAGAACGTGATGTTCGCGTTTCGCGAGCTTGTCGCTGCCCGCCGCGACGACCTGGCGGCCCTGCTCACGGCAGAGCACGGCAAGACCCTCGACGATGCCCGGGGGGAGGTCCAGCGCGGCTTGGAGGTGATCGAATTCGCCTGCAACATCGCACATCTGCTCAAAGGGGACTACTCAGAGCAAGTGTCGACCGGGGTCGATACGTACACGATCCGCCAGCCCCTCGGCGTCGTGGCCGGGATAACGCCGTTCAACTTCCCGGCGATGGTCCCGATGTGGATGTACCCGATCGCGATCGCCTGTGGGAACACTTTCATCCTCAAGCCCTCCGAGAAGGACCCGTCGGTCAACCTCCTCGCCGCCGAGTTGCTGGCCGAAGCCGGTCTTCCCGACGGCGTGTTCAACATCGTCCACGGGGACAAGGAGGCCGTCGATGCTCTTCTGGCTCACCCCGACGTGGCGGCGGTCTCTTTCGTCGGTTCCACCCCGATAGCCAGGTACATCTACGAGACCGGCACCCGAAACGGCAAGAGAGTCCAGGCCCTCGGAGGCGCCAAGAACCACATGATCGTCCTGCCCGACGCCGACATCGACCTGGCGGCCGACGCTGCGGTGTCGGCTGGCTACGGCTCGGCGGGGGAGCGTTGCATGGCGATCTCTGCGGTCGTGACCGTAGGCGATGCCGGTGACCGGCTGATCGAAGGTGTCCGGGCCCGTATCGAGAAGCTCGAGGTCGGCCCGGGTGACCAGCCGGGGGTCGAGATGGGCCCGCTGGTCACCCGACAGCACCTCGACCGCGTTCGCGGCTATGTCGACAGCGGTGTGAGCGAGGGCGCCCTTCTGATAGCCGACGGGCGCGACTTCGTGGTGGACGGCTACGAGGATGGCTACTTCCTCGGACCGACCCTGTTCGACGGAGTGACCCCGGATATGAAGATCTACACGGACGAGATCTTCGGGCCAGTGCTCTCAACCGTGAGGATGGAGCACTACCAGGAGGCGATCGACCTCATCAACGCCAACCCCTATGGCAACGGAACGGCCGTATTCACCAATGACGGCGGGGCCGCCCGCAAGTTCCAGAGCGAGATCCAGGTCGGGATGGTCGGAATCAACGTCCCCATCCCGGTGCCGCTCTCCTTCTACTCGTTCGGTGGTTGGAAGGACTCGATCTTCGGCAGCCACGCGATCTACGGGCCGGAGGGTGTCCACTTCTACACCCGTCAGAAAGTGGTCATCTCGCGTTGGGCGGACCCGATCCACCGCGGTGTGGATCTCGGCTTCCCCACCCACGGCTAGTCGGCTCGCGGTGTTTGGTCCCCGCGTTTCCGGGGCGGTCAGCCCCGTGTTCAGCCGACCCCGCGCACCGAGCCGGTCAGGGAGTCCCCGATGGCCGCCACGAACACCCGTATCGCATCTGATACCTCGTTGAGAAAACTGCCATCCGGGAAAAGGGCGCCGGTGAAGGTCAGCATGGCCATGCCGATCAGGACGATGACCCCGACTGCGAACAACTTTCTCACACCTACAGGCTACGCCGGCTGCAGCAGGCGTAGTCTCAAGGCCCTTGACCGCCATCGCCGACAATCTGCCGACAGGGATCATCGCCTTCCTCTTCACCGACGTCGAGGGCTCGACGCGCCTGGTCGAGGCCTTGGGAGAGGACTGGGTGGGTGTTCTGGGGCGCCACAGCTCGATTCTCAACCGGGCGATCGGTGAGCATCAAGGACATCCGATTAAGACGGAGGGGGATTCGGTGTTCGCAGTCTTCTCCGAAGCTTCGAATGCGGTCGGCGCAGCGGTCGACGCTCAAATCGGCCTCGCTGCGGAGAAGTGGCCGGACGGTCACCCGGTCAGGGTGCGCATGGGGATCCACACGGGCGAGGCAGCGCTTGTCGGCGCCGATTACATCGGGCTGGAGGTTCACCGCGCCTCGCGGATCTCCGACGCGGCCCATGGGGGCCAGATCGTCATCTCCGAGCCCACTGCGGCGCTGGCCGAGAGCGGCCTGCCACACGGCACGCGCCTCCGCGATCTCGGAAAGCACCGCCTGAAAGACCTCTCTGACGCGGAGGCGCTGTTCCAGGTGCTGGTGGAGGGTCTCGACCAGGAGTTCCCCGATCTGAGGACTCTCGACGCGATCCCCAACAACCTGCCCGGACAGGTGACGAGCTTCGTGGGAAGGCAGGCGGAGCTCGCTGAGGCCTTGGAACTTCTCGGGAGGGCCCGCCTGCTGACGCTGACCGGCCCGGGCGGCACCGGCAAGACGCGTCTTTCGCTTCAGATCGCGGCGGAGCTGAGCCATCGCTTCGAAGACGGTGCGTTCTTCGTGGATCTGGCCCCTATCACGGACGTGAGTGTCGTCCCCGCCGTGATCCTCAACGCCATAGGGGTTTCCGCGTCGGGGAAGGAGGAGTCGCCCGAGGAGCGTCTGCTCGAGCAGATCAGCTCCAGGTCCGTCCTCATGGTGCTGGACAACTTCGAGCAGCTGCTGGAGGCTGCACCGCTGGTCGCCGGAATGATGCGGGCGTCGCCACGGAGCAGGTTCGTTGTCACGTCCAGGGCCCCGCTCCGCCTCAGCGGGGAACAGGAGATGCCCGTCCCTCCTCTCGGTTTGGCGTCGGCAGAGTCGATCGAGGCCGCTCTCGAGATGGAGGGCGTGCAGCTCTTCGTCGACAGGGCCATGTCAGTGCGACCCGATTTCATGCTCACCGACGACAACGTCGGGTCCGTGGTCGACCTGGTCCAGAGGGTCGACGGCCTGCCACTGGCCATCGAGCTGGTGGCGTCGAGACTCCGATTGTTCCCAGTGGATCGTCTCGCCGATCGTCTGGATGCCCGGATGCTCAGCGCGGGCAGCGTCGACGTGCCGGAGAGACAGCGGACCATCACCAACGCCATCGCGTGGAGCTACGACCTCTTGCCTCCCACGGTGCAGATGCTGTTTGCCCGGCTCTCGGTGTTTGCCGGGGGAAGCAGATTCGAGGAGATCGAAGCCCTTTGCGCCAACTGGGAGACCGATCTCGACCTTCTCGACGGTCTCGAGACGCTGGTCGACCACAGTCTCATCCGCTCTGAGACCAAGCTCGGGATGCCCCGGTTCAGGATGCTTCATGTCATTCGCGAGTTCGCAAGGGACAAGCTCGATGAGAACCCTGAAGACGCAGAGGAGACACGGCGAGCCCACCTCACTCTCTATGCCGATCTCGTGGATGAGGCCCGCCCGGAGATGCTCAAGCGGGACAGGGAGCACTGGCTGGACGTGCTGGAAGCCGATCACGACAACATTCGCGCCGCGCTCGAGTGGGGGACTTCCAACGGTGAGACCGACCTTGTGATGCGGCTCGCCTCCGGCACCTGGCGCTTCTGGCAGGCTCGTGGGCACCTCCACGAGGCCAACGACCGGCTGATCCAGGCACTCGACCTCCCCGGCGGCGACGAGCGGTTCCGCGCCAAGGCCGTCGAGGCGCTGGGGGGGATCAAGTGGTGGCGTGGCGAAATGGAAGCTTGCCTGGCTCTGTACGAGAAGGCGCTGGCGATGCAGAGGGCGATTGGAGACGATGGAGAGATCGCCAACGCGCTCTACAACTACGGTTTGACGGTGTCGTTCTACCTAGAGGATTACGCCCGCGGGAGGGGGTACATCGAGGAGGCGAGGGAGATCTATCTCCGACTGGACGACCTCGACGGGCTCGGAGACACGGCCTGGGGCATGGGGAACACCTATCTCTTCCAGAAGGGTGAAGAGGAGAACCTGTTGAAGTGGTTCACCGAGGCGGCTGAGTTGTTCAGGCGATCCGGGAACGAGTTCGGCTTTGGATGGTCCGCCTACGAGGCCGGCTCCTATCACGCCCGGGAGGGCGACCGTGAGGAGGGATTCCGCTACTTGAGGGACGCAATGTCGCTGTTCGGATCGCATCGTGATGTCTCGGGCGTGGTCCTGATCGGCGCCGAGCTGGCGGGCGTGGCGCTGGCGAGCGGGCATCCGCGCAAGGCTTATTGGCTGGCGGGCGCGTCCGCCGCCTGGAGGGACGCCTCGGGCACCGACCTCGGCTCCCTCGAGTTCAATGTCCCGGAGGGGTTGGAGCCCGAGACACTGGCTGCTCTCGAGGGAGACGACCTCGAGGCTTTCGAGGAGGGCCGTCGTGCCTCGATCGAGGAGTTCGTCGCTTACGCGGTGGAAGATCTGGGCGACCCCCAGGGGTAAGGTCCCGCGGGTCCCCGACCAAGGAGCCACAAGAAAATGGCGCTCAAGAGCACCGGCCGCACTCGCTGGCTGGGCGGCCTCATCGACGGAAGTGGTGTCTCGAGCCTCGACAGCGGCGCGGCGCCCGATATGGCGGTCACCTGGAAGGCCCGGTCCGAGGAGCATGGCGGCCTCACCAGCCCTGAGGAGCTGATAGCCGCAGCGCACTCGGCCTGCTACTCCATGGCTTTCTCGTCGACTCTGGCAAAGAACGAGACCCCTCCGACCAGTTTGGACGTGGAGGCGACTGCGACGTTCGTGCCGGGCGAGGGGATCACCCTGATGGAGCTGTCCGTGACGGGAGTCGTCGACGGCATCAGCGACGCCGACTTCCAAGAGCTCGCCGAGGCAGCCAAGAACGGTTGCCCGGTCTCTCAGGCTCTCCAGGGCAACGTCCCGATCACGCTGACCGCGACTCTGGCGGGTTGAGCGAATCAGTCGTCGACTGGCTTCGGAAAGGCGATCCTGCGGTCGTCTGGCAGGTTGAGCGGGATCTGCAGGGCCTCCCCTACTCCCAATGGTGGGCGACCCGCCGACGGGTCGCTGCGGAGGGCTGGGGAATGCGGCTCCTGGGTTTGCAGGACCCGGACGGGAAGTGGGGTGGAGGGCTCTACGGGCCGAAGTGGACATCGACCAATTACACGTTGCTCTTGCTTCGGTGGATGGGCCTCGATCCGTCGCACCCTCAGGCCGTAGCCGGCACTCAGGTCCTTTTCGACCAGGCCTATTGGGTGGATGGAGGCGTCTCATACTGGCCCGGGTACGACGTTGCGGAGAGATGCATCAACGGCATGCTGCTGGCGCTCTCCTCGTACTTCGACGTCGACGACCCGCGTCGTGATGCTCTTGCCGATCGACTGATCGCGGCGAGGCTGGATGATGGAGCGTGGAATTGCCGCGATTACCAGGGGCACACCCATCACTCCTCGTTCCACACCACGATCTCGGTCCTGGAGGGCCTTCTGGAGTGGAGGAGCCGCACAGGCTCGTCGGAGGCCGACGACGCACTGGCGGCGGGAGGTGAGTTCCTGCTCGGCCATCGGATGTTCCGCTCTCACACGACTGGCGACGTCATAAACGAGCGCTGGACCAGGTTCAGCTTCCCGCCCCGCTGGCACTACGACGTGCTGCGAGGGCTCGATCACCTTCGGTCCTCGGGGACT
>JBFFIL010000045.1:0-8068 GCA_041556535.1 Acidimicrobiia bacterium
ACAACCAGCTTCTGCGCATCGAGTCCGAGCTCGGCGAGGAAGCCCGTTTTGCGGGCTGGGCCCCCATTCGGAGGGCGCGGTGACCCTTCTCAGACGGCCCGGTGTCGCGATAACTTCTCTCCTCTTCGTGATGATCGGGGCCGCGTTCCTGACTCAGCTGGTGCCGTACCGTCAGATCATCGACTCACAGCGGCAGGTGAGCGCTGCACAGGCACAGCTCGAGGCACTCGTGGCCGAGAACGGGCGTCTCGAGGCCGATGTCGCCGCTCTTCACACCGACGCCGAGATAGAGAAGCTGGCCCGGGAGAAGCTCGGGTACGCCAAGCCAGGGGAAACGGCCTACGTCGTCCTCGACCCCCCACCCGACGAGCGCGAGCCGGTGCCGTCCCTCGTGATTCCCGAGCTGGGAGAGGAGAAGACCTGGGTTGACAAGCTCTGGGACTTCCTCACCGGGGCCGACATAGAGTCGGAGGGATGACAGAAGGCGATGACGGCCGTGTCATCGAAGCGCAGCTAGGGAGATCCCTCAGGGCCACGTCTGAAGTGGTGGCCCGATGCCATCTCGGCCTGCCCGTCGTGGTGCGAGTTCCCCCTCTCCTCGATGACGGAACCCCGTTCCCGACGCTCTACTGGCTGTCCTGCCCCCTTGCCCGAGCGCGTGTGGCTCGTCTCGAGAGCGGAGGTGGAGTGAAGCGGATGGAGGCAAAGGCCCAGGGTGACCCTGCCTTCGGCTCTGCCCTCGAAACAGCTCACGGTGCGTACCGGGCCGAGCGGGACTCGCTCATCCCCGATGGAGTCGGTCCCGTGCCAACGGGCGGGGTGGGCGGAGCGGCTCGAGGAGTGAAGTGCCTTCATGCCCATTACGCCCACACCGTCGCAGGAGGAGAGAACCCCGTGGGTGAACTCGTCCGTGGCTGGGTTGAGCCGCTCGACTGCACCGAGCCCTGTGTGATCGAAGGAGCGCGGAACGTCACCTGGGTGAGCCGTCCGTGAAGGTCGGGGTCGTGGACATCGGCACCAACTCGATGCGGTTGCTGATCACCGACGGAGAGACCGAGGAGCGCCACGTCGCGGTGACGGGCCTCGGACGAGGCGTCGACCAAAGCGGACTCCTCGATTCGGTAGCCATCGAGGAGACGATTCCGGTGCTCGAGTCGTTCGGCAGGAGGATGGACGCCGTTGCGGTGTCACGGCGCCGGGTCATAGCGACCTCGGCGTCCCGCGACGCCTCCAACTCCGAGAGTTTCTTCGATCGTTGTGAACTAGCCCTGAAGGCCCGGCCCGAGGCGATCAGCGGTCTGGAAGAGGCCCGTCTTGCCTATGAAGGCGCTTCGACCGGTCTGAACCTGGCTTTCGACGTGGTTGTCTCCGACATCGGAGGAGGAAGTACCGAGTTCGTGTGGCGTGACGGCGGACGGTCCGTCGACATCGGGTCGGTGCGCTTGACGGACCGCGTACTGATCGACCGCCCGGCGACGGAGGAGCAATTGGACGAGGCGGTGCGTCTAGTCGGCTCGCTATTCGCCGGGATCCCCCCGTCACGCGGCGAGCTCGTCGGGGTGGCCGGGACATGGACGAGTCTGGCCGGCATCGACCTGGGTATGACCGACTACGACCCCGGCCGGATACATGGCCGCGAATTGGCGAGAAGCCGGCTGGAGCGCCTCGTCGAGCGACTAGCCCGGCTCACCATCGAGGAAACGGCCGCGCTCCCTGGTCTCGATCCCAAGCGGGCCCCGGTGATGCTGGCCGGAGCGGTAGTGGCGAGCGGCGTGATGGCGGCACTCGGCGCCTCGAAGACACTCATATCGGTGCGTGACACCCTCGACGGCGCAGCAACCCGGCTCCTGGCTTAGCCTGAAGGCAACCCACGGCCCGGGTGGCGGAAAGTAGACGCGAGGGGCTTAAACCCCCTTGAGCCGATTCGGCTCGTGTGGGTGCGAATCCCACCCCGGGCACCATGGAACTCGACCGGCCAAGTCTCCATTGCGTCGCCCGCTGAGAAGGTCGTGGGACCCGGACCGGTGGGTGGGGGAGGGGAGAGGAACCGTGCCCGGGCCCCACGTTGACGTGATGAGACTTATACGTCCACGGCCACTGCCGGATCTCCAATCCCCGTTACCTGGAACTGTAGCCCGGTACCACCCTCGCCATGGCGATGTCTAAGGTCGCCGCGATGGAGTTCGTGTCGGTGAGCGTGGATGGCGCGGTCGCGTTGGTCCGATTGGACCGACCTCCGGTCAACGCTCTTTCGAGAGAGGTCGCGGAGGAGCTGGAGGAGGCTTTCGCCCGGTGCCAGGACCCCGCGATTCGCTCTGTCGTCGTCACCGGAGAGCCCCACTTCGCAGCGGGAGCGGATATCAAGGGGTTCAAGCAGGCATTCGACGCCGGCGTCAGAGAGGTGACGGCATCCACTCTCCAACAGGCCGTTGTGGCTCTCGAGTCGCTGCCCAAGCCCACGATCGCGGCCATTCATGGTTACGCACTCGGGGGAGGATGCGAGTTGTCCCTGGGTTGTGACTTCCGGTACATGGCTGACGACGCGAAGTTCGGGCAGCCGGAGATACTCCTCGGCCTCATACCGGGTGCCGGTGGGACCCAGCGCCTTCAGCGGCTGATCGGGTTCCAGAAGACGAAAGATCTGGTGCTGTCAGGCCGTCACGTGGGGGCGGAAGAGGGACTCGAAATGGGCTTCGCCGACAAGGTTGCTCCTGCCGGCGAGCTGCTCGAGCTGGCTCTGGCGGACGCGGCAGAGTGGGCGACCAAAGCGACTGTCGCGATCGCGGTTGCGAAGCGTGTGATGGCCGACGGTCGAGGCGTTTCCCTCTCCAAGGCTCTCGAGGCGGAGCACGCGGCATTCCAGGAGGCGTTCCGCTCTGACGATGCCCGAGAAGGGGTGTCGGCCTTCGTGGAGAAGCGGCCTCCCCAATTCAAAGGGAGCTGATCGAGCCTTCCAGCCTCATCAGGTTCGACCGCCAAATGCGCCCAAGGATCGGCTTGGCGACCCAGGCGCCGGCCCTCCCGCCGAGCCACCAGGGAAACGACAGCTCCTCGATCAGCTCCACGAGAGTTCCCTCGCCGACCTGCGCGACCGTGAAACTCCCCCGGCCCTTCACGGCGCCGGTGTGTTCGACGGCGATCGACTCACCCTCGATCCACCCGGTGACCTCGATTCGGTCGAGAGTCCGAAGGGGACCGACCCGGGTCTCCACCTCGGCGACGGTGCCCTTTCCGCGGCGTTGTTCGGTGACGAACTCCACCGAGTGGGCATCTCTCATCCACCGGGTGTGTGTCGCGATGTCTGAAATCGCCTGCCAAACCGCAGCCGGGTCGGCAGGGATGGTTCGGGAGGCGCGGATCGTGATCAGATCAACCACTCTCCATCGAAGGGCTGAGCTCCGGTGAGATAGAGCCCATCTTCCCGGCGTGGAAGTCCTCGAACGCCTGGATGATCTCCTGGCGTGTGTTCATCACGAACGGCCCGTACCTGACAACCGGCTCGTCGAGCGGCTCCGACGACCCGATCATGGCCTCGAGGCCGCCCTTGCCCCCGATCAGGGAGACACTGCCTGCCTCCCGATCGAAGACCGCCATCTGGCCTCGCTGCATCGGCACCCGGGTTCTCCCTATCGCCCCTTCTCCACGGAAGACGTACACGAACGCCTGGTGCCCTGGTTCGAGCTCGAGAGTGACTTGCTCCTCCGGATAGACCTTGACATGGAGGTAGTTGATGGGCAGATACGTGTCGGCGACGCCGTCGACCCCGTGGGTGTGGCCTGATATCACGACGGCGGACCCTCCGGAGAACTCCACTAACGGCATGTCCGCTGCCAGCAGGTCCTGATACCGCGGCCGGGTCCACTTCGCTTTCTTCGGCAGGTTCACCCAGAGCTGGAATCCGTGGGCCTTGCCGCCCCTGCTCAGGATCTTGGCCGACGGCATCTCCGAGTGGACGATGCCTGCTCCGGCAGTCATCCACTGGACGTCACCGGGGGTGATGAGCCCTCGGTTTCCCTGGCTGTCCCGGTGCTCGATCTCGCCGTCGAGGACATACGTCACGGTTTCGAAACCTCGGTGGGGGTGGTCCGGGGCTCCCTTGGCCTCGCCGGGAGCGTTCTCCGCCGGCCCCATCTCGTCGAGGAGCAGGAACGGCCCGATGTGGTCGAGGCGCGTCGTCGGGAAAGGGCGGTGAACAAGGAACCCGGCGCCTTCCAGCGCGGTCACCGCATCGACGGTGGAAAGCACCGTTCGCTGGTCGTGAAGTTCTGAGGGCATCCGTGGTTGGCAACCGCTGCCCGAGATGCTTATTCCCTGTGCGCTCACCGGCGTGCGACAATCGGGCCGTCAAATGATCTATCTCGATCACGCCGCAACCACACCGATGCGTCCCGAGGTTTGGGAGGCGATGCAGCCGTACGCCGGGGACAACTTCGGGAACTCTTCAGGAACCCACTCGACGTCCCGGCGCGCCAAGAACGCCTTGGAGAGCGCTCGGGAGGAGGTCGCGTCCCTGATCGGCGCCCGCCCACTGGAAATCGTCTTCACTTCTGGGGGAACCGAGTCGGACAACCTCGCTTTGAAGGGAGCGGCGTGGGGGTCGCCTGGGCGCAGTGGCATCGTCACAGTTGCCACCGAGCATGAAGCCGTTCTCGAGTCGGCCGACCTGATCCGACGAGCCGGCTCACCGGTCGTGGCCCTGGGGGTGAATCGACAGGGGGCGGTGGACAGTGCCGAGTTGTCCTCCCTTGTCGACGACACGACGGCGGTCGTGTCCGTGATGACGGTGAACAACGAGACGGGAGCCATCCAGGACATCACGGCCCTCTCCGACGCCGTGAAACGGGCCGGGGACGACGTCCTGTTCCACACGGACGCAGTCCAGGCCTTCTCCTCCCAAGAGGTCGACGTCGACCTACTGGGCGTGGACTTGCTCACGATCACCGCTCACAAGTTCGGTGGCCCCAAGGGGGCCGGCATCCTCTACGTGCGCGAAGGCACCCCCCTGGAACCGCTCATCCACGGTGGAGGGCAGGAGCTCGGCCGCCGCTCGGGGACCCACGACGTCGCCGGCGCCGTCGGGCTTGCGCGCGCGATGGGGCTGGCGGTGAAGGATCGCGACGAGTTCAACCGGGATGTCGGCTCTATACGTGACGAGTTCGAGGGTCTCGTCCTCGCCTCGGTCGACGGTGCCGAGCTGAACTCCCCGAAGGAGACCCGTTCCCCCCATCACTCCAACCTCCGGTTCCCGGGCGTGCGCAACGAGACGCTGCTGATGAGGCTCGACCAGGCTGGCGTGGCGGCGTCGGCCGGTGCCGCCTGCCAATCGGGCGCGGCGACGGTCTCCCACGTTCTCGAGGCGATGGGCCTCACCGCCTCGCAGGCCAGAGAGAGCGTTCGCTTCACGTTCGGTTGGACGTCGACATCGGAGGAGGCGTCCAGCGCAGCGGAGATCGTGATCGACTTGGTCGGCCGGCTCCGATGAGGGCGCTGGTCGCCATGTCGGGTGGCGTCGACTCCTCGGTGGCGGCCGCCCTGATGAAAGACGTCGGCCTGGACGTGGTCGGTGTCACGCTCAAGCTCTGGTCGGGCCCCAACGGTGAGGCTCCCACCGCGGGGTGCTGCACCGTGTCGGACGCCGAGGACGCGCGAAGGGTCGCGGCAGAGCTCGACATCCCCTATTACGTCCTCGACTACACCGACGAGTTCAAGGGCGGAGTGGTCGACCGGTTCGTCTCCGACTACGCGAGCGGGAAGACGCCGAACCCGTGCATCGAGTGCAACCGGACCGTCAAGTTCGATCATCTCCTCGACCGCCTCGACGAGTTCGAATGCGATGTGCTCGTCACTGGGCACCATGCCCGAACGGCTCGAAAGAACGGGTCTTACTCCCTGTTGCGGGGTGCGGACCGAGCAAAAGATCAGTCGTACGTGCTCTCCATGCTTTCCCAGGCGCAGTTGAGCCGCACCCGGTTCCCCGTCGGGGAGCTCACCAAGCCGAAAGTCCGGCAGATAGCGGCCGGCATGGGGATGAGGACCGCCCACAAGCCGGAGTCCATGGAGATCTGCTTCGTCGGTCAGGACGACTATCGGGGTTTTCTGCGCAGCCACGCTCCGGAGGTGTTCGAGCCCGGAACAATGGTCGATACCGACGGCGAGGAGTTGGGCGCCCACGACGGAGTCGTCGGCTTCCGGGTGGGTCTGTGGAGGGGTCTGGGGGTGGGTGGCGGCGAGCCGCGCTTCGTTGTCAAGATCGAGCCGGAAACGGCAACGATCGTCCTCGGAGTCAAGGAAGACCTGTCGGTGCGAGGTGTCGAGCTCGACCATGTGACGTGGACTTCGGGCTCGTGGGACGATCGGCCGGTTTCGGCGCAGTATCGAGCCCACGGAGAGCCCGTTCCCGCCATCATCCATGGGACCACTCTCGACTTCGACGAGCCACAGAGAGCCATCGCACCGGGCCAGACCGTGGCGTTCTACGAAGGTGACGAGGTGCTGGGAGGCGCCCTCATCGCCCGTCCTATTCCGTGACACCCCGCCGGTAACGTCGGGAACGAGATGTCAACGGCCTCGGAGAGAATCGAAGAGCTGCGGGACCAGATCCGTCGACACAACCATCGTTACTACATCCTCGACGACCCCACGGTCTCCGATGCGGACTACGACAAGTTGGTCCGGGAGCTCGAGACCCTCGAAGAGGAGAATCCGGATTTGGTCACGCCCGACAGCCCGACTCAGCGGGTGGGGACACCGGTGGGGGATCTCTTTGGCCCTGTCACCCATCTCCGTCCCCTCTTCTCTCTCGACAACGCCGAGACACGCGAGGATCTGGAAGCATGGGAGGCCCGGATGGAGCGAGTGCTCGGAGCGCCACCTTCCGGTTACGTGTGCGAGATGAAGATCGACGGGCTTGCCGTCGTCCTGACCTACCGCGAGGGCGAGTTGGTGACGGGGGCTACCAGGGGAGACGGATCGACAGGCGAAGACATCACCGCCAACCTGAGGACCATCCATTCGGTGCCTTTGAGGCTCCTCGGGGATCATCCTCCCTCGGTTCTCGAGGTGCGCGGCGAGGTGTACATGCCCTACGACGCGTTCGACGAATTGAATCGCAGGCAGTTGGAGGCGGAGAAGCCGGTATTCGCCAATGCCCGGAATGCCGCTGCCGGCTCGGTTCGGCAGAAGGACCCGGCCGTAACCGCGGAGAGGAACCTGGCGATCTGGGTCTATCAACTGGGGCTCATAGAGGGCGGTCCGGCACTTGACACCCATTGGGAAACGCTCGAGTACCTGAGATCCCTCGGTCTTCGCACCAATCCGGCCAGCGCGTCACTCGAAACAGTCGAGGACGTCTACGACTACGTCGAGGACGCCGAGAGAGACCGCCATGACATGCCCTATCAGACCGATGGAGTTGTGATCAAGGCGAATTCGCTCGCCGACCAGCAGGCCCTGGGATACACAGCGAAAGCCCCCCGGTGGGCCATCGCGTACAAGTTCCCTCCCGAGGAGCAGATCACCAGGCTCACCGACATCTGGATCAACATCGGCCGAACCGGGGCAGCGACACCGTTCGCTGTCCTCGATCCTGTGTTCGTGGGTGGCGCGACGGTGAGCATGGCCACGCTTCACAACCAGGATCAGGTCGCGCTCAAAGACGTCCGCATCGGCGACCAGGTGATCGTCAGGCGAGCGGGAGACGTGATTCCCGAAGTCGTCGGGCCTGTCGTCTCGGCGCGCACCGGGTCCGAGAAGAAGTGGAAGATGCCTGCGAGATGCCCCTTCTGCGACCACCCAATCGTCCGTGCCGAGGGCGAGGCCGTGGCCCGCTGCACCGGGGGCTTCGAATGTCCCTCACGTGTGAGAGAGTGGCTGTTCCACTTCGCCAGCCGGGGCGGCATGGACATCGAGCACATGGGCTACAAGACGATCGATCTGCTCCTCAACGAGGGGTTGATCACGGACCCGGCCGACATATTCGCCTTTGAAACCGGCCGCCTCCTCGAATTCGAGGGCTGGGGAGACATCTCCGTCGCGAATCTGGAGGCGGCGATCGCGGCCGCAAAGGACC
>JBFFIL010000046.1:0-8034 GCA_041556535.1 Acidimicrobiia bacterium
ACTTCGACGTCTGCCACCCGAAGTAGTGCACGGGCCAGGACCCCCGCGATCGTCCTCGCCGCCGTCTCCCGCGCCGAGGCCCTCTCCAGGATGTCCCTTGCGTCGTCGGTGTCGTACTTGATCATCCCGGGCAGGTCTGCGTGCCCGGGTCGTGGCCGCGAGATCGGCTTGCCCGACGGCGCCCCTTCGGGAGCCATCACGCTGCTCCACTTGTCCCACTCGGTGTTCCGCACTACCACCGCAACGGGCGACCCCATAGTCGCTCCGTGGCGGATCCCGGCGAGGATCTCGATCTCGTCAGCCTCGATTTGCATCCGCTTTCCGCGCCCGAACCCACTCCGCCTTCTCAAAAGCTCTGACTCGAAGTCGGAGGCACCTACAGCCAAACCCTTCGGGAGCCCTTCCACGATGGTCACCAAGCCGGGGCCGTGTGACTCCCCGGCAGTCAAGAATCGAAACATCTGCCGCGAATGCTACGACGGCAGAGGGAAGGCGCCCATTCCGGCGAGTGTTATCGCCAACCACGCCCCGAGGACCATTGCCGGCCCGTATGGAAGCTCAGTGTCTCGCTTCGCTGAGCCAAAGGCGACGAGCAAGAGGGCCAGGATCCCGCCTATCAACGCAGTCGCGAACACCGCCCATCCCAGCGTCCCCCATGAGATGAAGGCGGTGAATACTCCGAGCTGCGGTGCAAGCTTCACATCCCCGCCGCCAAACCCCCGGCCCCGAGCAGCCACGTAGACCCCCATCGAACCGGCGAAGTACGCGGCCCCACCGGCCAGGCCCCGAAGGAGAGCCTCCACATCCCCAGTGGCAGCCGAGACCACGGCCAGGAGAAATGCCACTACCAGGGACCCGCGCAGGTTCAATCGATCAGGGATTCTGAAGTCCTCCAGGTCGGACACGACCAACGCCATCGTCAAGGTCAGGAACGCAAGGTACGGGAGCAGAAGCCACCCGTAGCCGACCGCGTTGGCGACGCTCACAGACATCAACGCCGAGCTGATGGCGACCACAGGCTCGCGCCCTACGCGCCTACCGCAGTTGGGGCAAGCCAATGTTGTCCACCCCCGAGCGTGGCCACACTTGGGACACGTGCCCCGAAGGGGCCGGAATGGTCGGTCCGCCGCGAGGGCTTGTGCTCCCAGGTCATGGGCGGCCAGGCCCAACAGGAGGCCTGCAGCTGCGATGAGGGGGGCCACTATGTCCGACAAGCCAGCCAAGCCACGACGGCCAGCCCCGGTTCCCTATGCGTCGTGAGCCCGACCCATCGGGTCGTGGGCGAGCGGTGCGTCCGAGCTCGTGCGTGAGCGCCTCGCTGACTCCAATTCGGAGAAGACCTTCTCCAAGAATGCCTCCGTGTCCTCTTCGACCCGAGTCGGCTCGTCCCCTCCACCTGCGACCCCCTGCTCGGCCCGTGAGTCGGCTCCAGCCGCGGGAAGCCCTTCGAACATCGAGTGGAGCTCGTCGGTCACCGGTTCCTCATCGGCCGGCGCCAGCCACCAGGTGTCGTCGGGCGACTGGCCGTTGGACCGGCCCGCAGTCTCCTGTATCTCGCTCTCCCACTCACCATCCCCGACCTGTGGCGGCTGAGCGTCGCCTCCTTCTACTTCCAGCAGGGAGTCCTCGATGAGCCGGGCTGCGATCCTGGCTGCGGCGAACCGCGTGGTGCCGAGTCGGTCCGCCAGGCCCTCGACCGACGAACCCGCTCCGATCTCGCTGATCACCACCCACTCCTCTGCACCGATCTTGACCTCTCTGCGGTCGCCGAGATCCCGCTCGAAGTGCAAGGTAGCGCTGAGATCGGGGACCAGCTTCGTGACCTCCCGCCATTCATCCGCCCTCGCGGACACAGCCTCAACGAGTTGCTCGAGCTCGAGAGGTGAAGAGGAGGCGAATCCGGTGGTCTCGCCCTGATAGACGTTGAAGTCAGCGCCGAGACGACTCATCTGGTACAGGCTCTCAACGGTCGTCTCGCGGATGAACGCCTCGAGAGAGGTTGGCTCGGCAACCGTGCTGAGGCTCGCCTCCCCCGAGACGACGGACCGAATCGCCCCCTCATCCACGACCCGGGCCCGGACAAGCTGCCGTGCTGTCGAGTCGTCGTCTGTTGTAGTCGCGAAGACGATGCCCTCGGGCCCGAAGAAGATCCGGCCGCCCAGTGCCTCTCCGCGCACGTGGACGGCTCCCTCCCGACGGGAGCGGAGGAGAAGCCTCAAGACCTCGTCGAGAGGCACGAAGCCCAGAATCCCGTAGAGAGACACGCCAACTCCTTCGCTTTGGTCTCGTCTCCACTTCGGTGCCATGTTTCTCGCCCTTTAGGGGTTTCTCGCCGCTTGCAGGAGCCGGTCCGAGTCTACGGCCACTCCGGTCCACCACAGGAACGATTCGGCTGCGGCGGCCGAGAGAAACTCGACGCCGTCGACCACCGGGAGGTCGAGAGCGCCTGCCAGCGAGGCGGCCTTGGTGGGGGAACCGCCATAGGGAAGATCGATCAGCCCACTGCCGACTCGAATCGGCGTCTCGGGCAGTTGCTCGCCGCCCATTCCAACCGGGGTCGCATTGACCACGAGGGCACCGGCCACTCCGCTGCCCCACGACACCACGCCGGAACCCTGAAAACGGGAGTTGATCTCTTCGGCTCTCTCCGTGTCCCTCGCTGAGAAATAGAGGTCGAACCCGTCGAATGCCGATGCCGCGGCCGCCGCGGCCCCTCCGGAGCCAAGAACCAGCACCACTCTCCGATCGGGGAATTTGGAGCCTGAGATTCGACTGAATGCAGCGACGTCGGTCGAATGCCCCTCGATCAGCCCCTTGCGCGCTCTCATGGTGTTCACCGAATTCGCAGCGGAGGCCTGAGGCGTCAGCAAGTCGGCCGAGGCCGCTGCGGCGGACTTCAGCGGCATCGTGACGTTCAGCCCATCGAGCGAACCATCACGCAGATGCTCGACAGCCGTGTTCAGGGCCGCGACGTCAGCCACAACGGTCTCGTAGGTCCCTCTTATCCCGGAGTCGGCCATCGCGCGCACGTGCATGGCTGGAGACAGAGAGTGGCCGACCGGATCTCCCACGAGGGCAAACCGCAAACTTTCCTTCACGCGCCCAAGTGTCGCAGCCTCAGGGCAGGACTCCGTCCTCTCTCGCCTGCGCGACATTGGCCAGGTGCTCTTCGAACGTCTCGGCGAAGGCGTGATGGCCGTCGAGGTCAGAGAGCACGTAGAAGAGAAAGGATGACTCGACTGGCGATGCCGCCGCTTCCAGCGATGCCCTCCCCGGGGAAGCGATCGGTGTTGGAGGCAGGCCGGAGTACAGGTAGGTGTTGTAGGGAGAGTCGTGCTCATTGTCGAACCTGGTCACGTCCCGGGTCCCGATGCCATAGAGGACGGTCGCATCGATGTCGAGCTTCATCCCGATGGCGAGACGATTGTGAATCACGCTCGAGACCATCGGTCGCTCTTCGTCCCAGAGGGCCTCGGTCTCGATCATCGAAGCGACGATGATGCCCTCGTACTCGGTGTAGCCGAGGTTCTTCCAAGCAGACCAGTCGACGCTGTTCACTCGCTGCTCCATGGTCGAGGCCATCCTCTGCAGGATGGCCGAGGCCGGGGCGGAGCGTGTGAACTCGTAGGTGTCCGGAAACAGAAGCCCTTCCCAATCTGCGAGCGTGGCATCGAGGGGCATATCTCGCAGTGAAGTCGACACTTCTCCTCCCAACAGTGCAGTCTCGAAGTCCGAGAACTCGTGTGGGGTCTTCTCCGCCAGAGCCACCAGCATCTCCTCCACCCGGAGGCCTTCGATGATCGTCACGCGGTAGACAGTCGGCCCCGGTCCTGCCACCAACATCGCGACGACTTCGGCCGGGTCCATGAGCGTCAACATGTTGTAGGTGCCGGCCTGAAGAGACTGGGCAGCGTCCACGTTTCGGACCGCCACTTCGAACTCAAGAGCGCTATGGACGACCCCCTGCGCGGCGAGGATCGCCCCGATGTCCTGGCCACTCGACCCGATGGGGATCTCCACGGTCACCGGCCGGCCCGGAAGGACTTCGACGGAGTCGTTGCCGTCGTCTTCCGATCCGATTGCGTCCCCGACGGTTCGCCCCAGGTACGAAGCGCCTCCGACTACGGCGAAGCCCGCCAGGACCACCAAAGAGATGGTCACGACTGCCTTGAGAGCTCTGGCCCAAACGGGCTGGTCTGGGACCGGGTCGAATGTCATGGGCGCTCAGGGGGTTCGACGTCCTGACCAAGCCCAGGGTTCCCTGGACTTCCCTTGTAGTCGAGGTAGTTCTGCAGAACGATCGCAGCCGCGACCTTGTCAACCGTCCCACGGCGCTGCCGCCTCTTCATGCCCGATTCGAGAAGCACGCCTTCAGCCATTCGGGACGAGAAGCGCTCGTCGACGAACACCACCCCCAACCCGATGTCCCTCTCGAGCTCCTCGCCCATCTCCCTGGCTGCCTCGGCCGATTTCCCCTCGTCTCCGCCCAGCCCGGTCGGAAGGCCTACAACCAACATGTCGACGCCGAACTCGTCGACGATCTGCCGGACGCGGTCGGTGAGAGACGATCGTGAGACGACTTCCAGGGGCCTTGCCGTGAGGCCGAGCCCGTCGGAGATGGCGAGGCCCACGCGCTTCGACCCGTAGTCGATGCCCAGATAGCGGGTCACAGAGCGGCCAGCGCCCCCTCCGCCTCCCTCATAGCCAGCTCCAGGGCCTGTTGCAGCCTCGCGCCATTGGGGCCGCCGGCTTGGGCGAGCTCGGGATCACTCGATCCGCCGCCGCCCAGCTCGCGGGCGGCATGCGCTATCAGCTCGGATGCGGACAGGCCCTTTTCCACCAGGTCAGAGGTGAGAAGACCCACAAGCGACGCCTTGCCCGCTTCGGACGACCCGAGGATCACAACGCTCGGTCCGCGAAGGCGGTCCCGAACAGCGAGCGCCACCTGACGGAGCTCGATCCCATCGCCCGCCGAGGCGGACACCACGAGGCTCGCATCCCCAATGCCTACGGCAGCCGCGGCCAGTTCGGCAACAGTCTCCACGCGGCGTCGCGATGCCCAGTCCGATAGCTCCCTCTCCATCCCCCCGAGTTTGTCGAGGAGCTGTTCGACCCTCGCAGACACCTCTCCGGTGGGTGAGCGAAGAAGCGAGGCAGTCGAGTCGAGCACGGATCGCATCGCGACGATCTCGTCGTATGCCGACATCCCCGTGAGCGCCTCGATCCTCCTCAGGTTGGAGCCTATGGACGACTCGGCGGTGAGCAGCAGCGGACCGACCTGGCCGGCGGTCGACGTATGAGTCCCCCCGCAGAACTCGGTCGAGAAGTCGCCCACCTGGACAACGCGGACGACCTCGCCGTACTTGTCACCGAAGAAGGCGATGGCACCCATCTTCTCCGCCTCTTCTTTCGAAGTGACCATCGTCCGGACGGACGAGTTGGCACGAGTCGCTCATTGACTTCCTGCTCGACCTGGGCGAGCTCTTCAGCCGCGACCTGGGCGAAGTGGGAGAAGTCGAATCTGATCCGGCCCGGCTCGACGAGGGACCCGGCCTGGCCGGCATGCTCCCCGAGCACATCGCGGAGCGCCCAATGGAGCACATGGGTCCCGGTGTGACTCTTTCGTATCGCCTCCCGGCGAGGGCTGTCGACCGCTCCGGTCACGGGCTGGCCCGTAGCAAGGTGCCCCTTGGTCACCTTCACACGGTGGCCGTGGAGGCCTTGGATCGAGTGGCGGGTGTCGATGACTCGTGCGATTCCGGTGTCGGTCTCGATCCTGCCGGTGTCACCAACCTGGCCACCCGACTCGGCATAGAACGGGCTCTTGTCCAAGAAGACCTCTGCCTCGGCCCCGCGGTCTGCCCTCTCGACGGTCTCACCGTCGACGATCATCGACAGCACTACCCCGTCCGAGGCCTCGAAGTCATAACCGACGAACTCGGTGAGACCATGCGCGTCGAGGACATTCCTATAGACCTCGGCCGCCTCGACTGCATCGGAACCCTTCCAGGATGCCCGGGCCCGGACGCGCTGCGCGGTCATCTCTGACTCGAATCCCTCGAGATCGACGTCGACCCCCTTCTCGGCCGCTATCTCCTTCGTGAGGTCGATCGGGAAGCCGTAGGTGTCGTGGAGCTTGAAGGCCGTTGTTCCGGTGAGAGTGGAGGTGCCCTCGGTGAGCTCGGTGTTGAGCAGCTGGTGGCCGGACTCCAGTGTCCGCCGGAACTTCTCCTCTTCGCGGGTGACGACGTCGAGAACGAAGTCGCGTCTGTCGACCAGTTCGGGGTAGGCCTCGCCCATCACGTCGATCGTGGTGCCCACGAGCTCGGCCATTACCAGGCCCCCACCACCGTGCTGCCAGGCATGGCGGACCGCGCGCCGCAGGACTCTCCGCAACACGTAGCCCCGCCCATCGTTAGACGGCACCACCCCGTCGGCGATGAGGAATGTGACCGTCCTCCCGTGGTCGGCGAGTATTCGGAGCGAGACATCGGAACGCTCGCTCGCCCCGTACTCGAGGCTGGTGAATCGCTCCGCGGTTCGGAGCACTTCCCGCGTCGTGTCGATGTCGAAGACCGAAGGCACATCCTGCATCACGGCCGCCACACGGTCGAGGCCCAGTCCCGTGTCGATGTTCTTGGCGGGCAGATCGCCGACCACGTTGTACGGCTCATCCTGAATGTTCTGCATGAACACCAGGTTCCAGATCTCGACATAGCGGTCTTCGTCTCCGAATATGGGCCCACCTTCCTCTCCGAATTGGGGCCCTTTGTCGTAGAAGATCTCGGAGCTCGGGCCGCACGGGCCGGGAACGCCCATTTGCCAGAAGTTGTCCTTGCCCCCGCGTTGCACGCGCTCGGGGGGAACCCCGACCGAGTCGATCCAGATCTGCTCGGCTTCGTCGTCGGTTTCGTGGACCGTGAACCAAAGGCGGTCGGGATCTAGCCCGAGGGCATCGACGACGAATTCGTAGCCCCACGGGATCGCCTTCTCTTTGAAGTAGTCCCCAAAGCTGAAGTTGCCGAGCATCTCGAAGAACGAGAGGTGCCTCTGGGTGGTCCCGATGATGTCGAGGTCTGGTGTTCGCACGCACTTCTGGACCGAGACGGCCCGGGGCCACGGCGGATTGTCCTCTCCGAGGAAATACGGCTTGAACGGGACCATGCCAGCGTTCGTCACGAGGAGGGTCGGATCGAGCGGGATCAGCGACGCAGACGGACGAAACTCGTGGTCCCTCTCCGTGAAGAAGTCGATGAACGCCTGCCGGATCTCGTTGCTGTTCACAGGGTTCGCGAGATTAACGACGGGTGGCCGGGATCACGATCCGTCGATGCTCTCGTCACGGCGCGTCTTGGACTCTGGCGTCAGGTCGATCCCGAGCTCACCCAACTGGACGTCGTCGACCCACGTAGGCGCGCCGGTCATGGGATCTAGCCCGCTCTGAGTCTTTGGGAACGCGATTACCTCCCGGATCGAGGACTCGTTCTGGAGGACCATCACCAGCCGATCGATCCCGAATGCAAACCCACCATGGGGCGGCGTCCCATACTCCAGCGCCTCGAGGAACCACCCGAATCGACTCTCGGCCGTCTCCGAGTCGATGCCGAGGATCTCGAACACCCTCCGTTGGACGGCCGGGCCGTGGATCCTGATCGAGCCGCTCCCGAGCTCCACCCCGTTCAAGACCGCGTCGTATGCGTTGGATAGCGCATCGTGTGGGTTGGCCTCCATGTCGTCGATCGACGCCGGAGAGGTGAAGGGGTGATGCGAGAACGTGAGCGACCCGTCCTCCTCCTCCTCGAACAGTGGGAAGTCCACAACCCAGAGGAAAGCCAGATCGTCGTGACCTTCGGGTCGGCCAAGGTCCAGTCTCAGTCCCCCGAGCACCTCAACGGCCGTCTTCCATCGGTCGGCGGCGACCAGGATCACGTCACCCGGCTGAGCGCCGAACGCATCGACCATGGCCGCCAACTCCGCCGAGCGGAGGAACTTGGCCACCGGCGATCGCAACGAGCCGTCATCCTCCATCACCAT
>JBFFIL010000047.1:0-7969 GCA_041556535.1 Acidimicrobiia bacterium
ACCAGCGCGGCCGACTCCATCGAACAGCTCCAGAATCTCTCCGATGTCCTCAACGTCCTCGGCATCGGCCTCGCCATCGTGCTGGGTCTCGCCGCGGTCGTCCTCATCGCCAACACGATCCGGCTCGCCATCTACGCCCGGAGGGACGAGGTGTCGATCATGAAACTGGTTGGGGCCTCCAACTGGTTCATACGCGTCCCGTTTCTCCTGGAGGGCATGATCGAGGGTCTCGTTGGTGCGTCGATGGCTGTGTTCACGGTCTGGCTGGCCATGACCAACGTGGCCGCGGCGAGTGAGGGCTTCGCCCTGATCAGACTGGATGTGAGCCAGGAGTTCTTTTTCCGCTGGGGACTGCTCTTTCTCATATTCGGAGGAATCGCGGGCGTCATCGGGTCGCTCCTCGGCCTGAGCAAGTACCTGCGAGACGCCGACGGGACGGGGACCGGGCCCGACGTCCCCACGGGGTTCTAGTGGCCGCCCCGGAAGGCTCGGGGCACGTCCAGATCGTGGCCACCAACCGCAGGGCCCGGCGGAACTACGCGATCATCGACACATACGAGGCAGGCCTCGTCCTGCTCGGCTCCGAGGTGAAGTCACTGCGAGACGGCAGACTCGAGTTGAAGGACTCCTACGCCGAGATACGGGGAGGGGAGGCTTACCTGATGAGTGCGCACATCTCGCCCTATGAGTTCGCACGCGAAGGCGGGCATCAGCCCGAGAGGGATCGCAAGCTGTTGCTGAACCGCCGCGAGATCGACCGGCTTGCGGGGGCGGTGGCGGAGAAGGGGCTCACTCTCGTCCCCCTCCAGGTCTACTTCAGGGACGGCAAGGCCAAAGTCGAGCTGGCCCTGGCCAAGGGCAAGACGGGCGTCGACAAGCGTCACACGCTCCGCGACCGCGAGCACGCCCGCGAGATCGACCGGGCCACCCGAAGACGCCCCCGATCCGAAACCTAAGGCTCCAGGGACCGTATTTGGTCCCTACAGCGTTTCATTGCCCGTCCGGTACAATGAGGCGACACCCTTGGGGGTGAAACGGTTTCGACGTTGAGTGTTGAGGCGTTGGAAGCGAGCCGGGGTTTTCGGGGCCTCGTTATCAAACCCGGAACAACTACAAGTGCCGAAGACAACTTCGCACTGGCTGCCTGATTAGGTAGCCCGTCCTCCCACCCGGTTCCCGCCCGGGCGGTGAAGGGCGTCGCAATGCGGGATGCGCCGAACGGGGCTCCGGGACCGGCCGGCAAAGACCAACTCCGGATAGACGCAGGGAAACTCGTCGTCAGAGTTCCTGCCGTTCGAAGCTCGCTGACGACTGCGCTCGGAGATGCCGGCGCCGACGGCTTGACGGACCGGGGTTCGACTCCCCGCACCTCCACTAGTGGGCCATTCCGACGCGAGCGGGCGAGTTGCGGAATGCGCTCTGGCTAATTCGCCGCGCCGCCGCCGTAGCCTGGGTGGTGGCGTGATTCCGGGGATGTTCCCCAACTTCGGGGGGCGATGGTTCTGCTCTTCGCGGCTGTCAGCATGAGAGGGCCTGCGATCAGGGCGCATGGAAGTAACGCGCGAGACGGAACTCCCAACCCCAGTGCCCAACTGCTACCTACCATCCATTGGATGGGGCTCGTTGAGAGGCTCGCGTTCGAATACCGCCGTCGGAATCCCGTGCACCGCGGCGTTGCCGGGTTCGTGTCCACCCGGTTCGGGAGCTGGGTCGGGAAGTGGGCGGTCCCATTCCTCGACCGGCTCGTCTTTCGCATCACCGCCGGTGACAACACGGCGGTTGGCTGGTTGGCCGGAATGCCGATGATCTGGCTGACCACCAAGGGCAGGAGGTCCGGGAAAGCCCGGCGTCAGCCGCTTTTGGCATTTCCCTTCGAAGACGACCTGGCAGTGATCGGATCGAACTTCGGCAGGCGCCGACACCCCGGCTGGGCCCTGAATCTGGATGCCCATCCGCATGCGGAGGTCGAGCATCGTGACCAGAGTGTCCGCGTGACGGCCCGGCGGGCGGTGGGAGACGAGATCGAGCGAATCTGGGAATCGGCAACTCAGAGGTACTCCGGATACGCCAGATACCGCATGGCCGCTCGCGAGATCAAGCTCTTCATTCTCGAGCACTCCGATTAGCCGTTGGCCGAGATAGCCCACTACGCACCGCTGCCGACGAGCGTGGAACTCCAGGCTCTCGCCGCCCAAGCGACGCCGGGGAGGAGGCTGCATCACGAGCGGCGGATCGAAGGTGGCCTCGGCTGCACGATGGACGTGCTGAAGACGAGCGGCAGCCCGTCGAGGCGACTCGTTCTCCGGCGCTATGGGCCGTGGGGCAATCCGACCGACGACCACCCCGCTCCGGTCGAGGCACATGCGTTGGACCTCGCTGCGAGGCACGGTGTCCCGGTACCCGAGGTTCTCTGGGTCGACCGGAGCAAGATCTTCGCCGACCCGGCGATCGTGATCTCGTACATCGACGGCGTTCCACTCACCAACCCGAGCGACCCTGGCGGTTGGGCCGACCAACTGGCGCAAGCGGCGGCGAGCATTCATTCCGTCCCGCTCGGAGACCCGGACTTCGTGATGATCGAACGGGCCATACCCGGGAGCAACGATGACGGCGTCAACCCTCCGGAGGAAGTGGCGCCGCACTCGCTCGGCCCTGCTCTTTGGGAGGCGGTGCTTGCCCGGCGGGCGCGGATGGTTCCGGAAGAAGATTGCTTTCTTCACGCCGACTTCTGGCCGGGGAACACCCTGTGGCGCAGCGATCATCTCCTGGCAGTCGTCGACTGGGAGACCCCGGCCATCGGCGACCCTGCACTCGATATCGCCTACTGCGCGATGGACATGAGATATGTGGGAATGACCGGGCCGGCCGACAGATTCATCGAGACGTACATGGAGATCACCGGTCGCAGCCTGCCGAACCTCGACTACTGGACCGCGATTGCACTATGCCGCCCGATGCCCGACATCGTGAAGTGGCACCCCAGTTTCGTTGCTTTCGGACACGACATGACAGTCGGCGAGCTGCGGGATCGGCACGCGGCCCTGGTCGAGGGCGAACTCGCTCGCGGGGTAGCGTCACGGCCGTGAGCTTTCCCGAACGAGTCACAATCACCGAATCGTCCTCGCGCGACGGCCTGCAGTCCCTCGGGGCCTTCGTGCCGACCGAGGCCAAGTCGGGACTGATCAACGACCTGGCCGCCACAGGGGTGACTAGCTTCGATGCTGTCTCTTTCGTCAGCCCGAAATGGGTGCCTCAGATGGCTGACGGCGCCGAGGTGATCGCGGGAGTGACCGCGGAGAACGTGACACTCGGGGGCCTCGTTCCGAACATGAAAGGCTTGGAGAACGCCCTGGCGGCGGGTGTTACGGCGATCGGTGTTCTCACTGCCGCGTCCGACACATTCAACGAGCGCAATATCAACGCGACAGTCGACGAGTCGATGCACAGGATCCGTCGAATCATCCTCGAGTCGCCTCCCGAGGTGACAGTTCGAGCCTACGTCTCCACAGCGACACACTGCCCCTACGAGGGTGAGCAGGACCCCGACTGGGTGGCTCACCTGGCGGAGACTCTCATCGAATGGGGGGCTCACACGGTTCATCTCGGTGAGACGATCGGCAAGGCAACGCCGTATCACATCGAGCGTCTCCTCGACGAAGTGCTGGGCCGAATCGACGCCGGGCTCGTCGGAGTCCACCTCCACGACACCTACGGCCAGGCGATCGCAAACACCATGGTCGCCCTCGAGAGAGGCATCGACAAGATGGACTCGTCGGCCGGAGGGCTCGGGGGATGCCCCTACGCTCCTGGCGCGGCCGGAAACGTTGCCACCGAGGACGTTCTCTATCTGCTCGACGGTCTGGGCATCGAACACGGGATAGATGTCAGAGGTGTTGCCAAAGTGGCTCTGGCGTTCTGCCACGATCACAATCTGGCGTACGGCAGCAAAGCGGGCGCCGCTCTTCTCGCTGCAAAGGACGAGCAATGAAGTCGGTCTACATCGATGAAGACCTCGAAGCCATCCGGTCTGCTGTGAGGGACTTCGTCGAGAACGAGATCGTCCCGAATGTCGAGGCTTGGGAGAGCGATGGCGCCGTCCCGCGTGAGGTTCTCGACGAGATGGGAAAACTTGGCTTCTTCGGGCTCCGCATCCCCGAGGAGCATGGCGGGATCGGGATGGGCCATGTCGCATCTGTTGTGTTTGGCGAGGAATTGGGCAGATCGACCTCGGGGGGCTTTGCCATAACCGTCTTGGTGCACACCGACCTGGCCACTCCGTATCTGACCAACTTCGGCCACCCGGAGCAGAAGGACCGTTGGCTGGCGAGGTTCGCGGCAGGGGACCTGCTCACGGCGATCGGGGTCACCGAGCCCGACGCCGGGTCGGACGTCGCAGCGATTCGCACCCGTGCCGAGCGCGATGGCGACGGCTGGCGCATAAACGGAACCAAGATCTTCATCACAAACGGGTCTATCGCCGACGTCGTCTTCATCGCCGCCAAGACCAATCCCGACGTGAAGGGGTCTCGGGGTGTCTCGATCTTCGCCGTGGAGAGGGGGACCGAGGGTTTCACCGCGAGCCGGTCGATAGAGAAGATGGGCTGGCACTCGTCCGACACCGCCGAGTTGGTGCTCGACAACGCGTGGGTCGCCTCCGAGAACCTGATCGGCGAGGAGAACCGGGGTTTCTACTACATCATGGAGAACTTCCAGAATGAGCGGCTGGCGATCATGGGCCAGGCTCTGGGCGAGGCCCAGAAGGCGATCGAGATCACTCTCGACTATGTGAAGAACCGGGAGGCATTCGGTTCTCCACTCTGGGAAAAGCAGTCGATTCGTCATCGGCTCGCCATGCGCCAGGCGGAGATCGACGCGGGTCGCGAACTGGCTTACAGGGCGGCGTGGATGGTCGACCAGGGATGGGACGCCGTACGCGAGGTGTCCGAGGTCAAGGCTCTGGTTGGGGAGCTGGTCAACCGGGTCCTGTACGACTGCGTCCAATTCCACGGCGGCATGGGCTTCGCAGCCGAGTCGACCATTTCGCGGATGTATCGGGATGTCCGCATCGGCTCGATCGGGGGCGGGGCTACCGAGGTGATGCTCGAGGAGGTCGCCAAGCGCCTCTAGTTGCGAAACTCGGCGCCGGTTGCCCTGCTTCGGGCGCTCTCGACCTCTTCGCTTTCGAGGGGGTGCCAGGACAACTCGAGAGCGAGCCAGAGCGTCTTCGAGATCGGATAGAAGGCGATCGGGATGCCACCGTTGGCCACGAGGCCAACCGTCAGGACCAGGGTCCAGCGGACCGTCGGCCAGCTGGCGAGAACGAGCCCGCCGAACACCGCTACGAACGTGGCGAAGATAACGGTCGTGTTGATGATCACCGCACCGACCCAGTACCCGGGCTCTCGTTCGAACTTCAGCCCGCACTGCGGGCAGTGCTCCCTCAACCGGAAGTAGGAGTCGAATGCCTCGCCCCCGCAACGGGGGCAGCGTCGACGCAGGGCTCTCCGAATCATCGTCGCCCTCGAGGGGACGGCCCTCCGAGACATTGTCGCGAGGTTAGGGTCGCCGCGATGAAAGAAGGCGTGGCGGCCCGACTGCGGACCGAGTACGAGGCTGCCGGTCTCGTCGAGGACGGGATGGCGGCCGACCCGTTCACCGAGTTCGGTGAGTGGTTCGAGGGTGTGACTCAGTCGGAGCTGGATCAGCCAAATGCTTTCGTCCTCGCGACGGTGGGCCCTTCGGGGCAGCCCTCGGCCCGAGCCGTGTTGATGAAGGACTTCTCCGAAGCCGGGATCGTCTTCTACACCAGCCTCAACAGCCGCAAGAGCAGAGATCTGGCCAACAACCCACTGGCCGCTGCCACGTTCGTGTGGACCCCGCTCCATCGCCAGGTTCGTTTCGAGGGCGAAGTCTCACAGGTCTCTCCCGAGGAGGCCGATCGATACTTCATGACCCGCCCACAGGGAGCAAAGATCGCTGCTCACGCCTCCGATCAGAGTGCGACCGTGGAGTCGAGGGGATGGCTGGAGGAGCGGTTCATGGCCATCGAGAGGGCTTATTCGGGCGGCAGCGTCCCGCGCCCCGAGTCCTGGGGTGGGTGGAGACTCCTGCCAGAGACGGTCGAGTTCTGGCAAGGTAGGCCCGACCGGTTCCATGATCGGGTGCTTTACCGGCGAGGGAACGGAAACTGGGAGAAGGAGCGACTCGCCCCATGAAGGTGTATGTATTGGGATCTTCTGGAACGTTCCCCACGCCGGGGAGGCCGGCTTCGGGGTACTTGGTGGAGCAGGGCTCGATGCGTGTCTGGTGTGACGCGGGGCCTGGCACCTACACCGCGCTGCCGGTCGATCCGGATCTGGTCGACGCGATCGTCATCTCCCATCAGCATCCAGACCATTGCTCCGACCTCCTCACCGCATTCCACGCTTGGACCTATCGGCCGGACCCACGGGAGGGGGTGCCTCTCTACGCCCCTCAGGCCGTCTGGGACCGCATCGCGGGCTTCTTCGACGAGGGTCAGGGGACGTCCCTGCCGGTCACATTCGACTTTCACCCCGTTTGGACGGGCGATCAGGTCGAACTCGGGGACATCGCCATCTCCTTCACCGCGATGGACCACTCGGTGCCCACCGTCGGATCGCGATGGGAGGCAAACAACCGAAAACTGTTTTACACGGCGGACACCGGCCCTGCGGGGGACTGGATGACCTCGGCGGAGGGTGTCCATGTGATGATCTCCGAGGCCTCCTATCAGGGCAATCACGAGGACCAGGCGTACGCCCAGCACCTGACGGCCGAGGACGCCGGTCGGATCGCACGTGAGGCCGGGGTGAGGAAGTTGTTCCTGACGCACATACCCCCCTATCTCGATGCGGCTCGCTCCGTCTACGAGGCCGAGCAAACCTTTGATCGCCCGGTGAACCTGGCAGTGGCCGGCGCCACGTTCGAAGTCTGAGTCGGTTCGGATCCTCGATGTCAGACCGCGGCAGCAGCGAACTCCGAAGGGTGACCCTCGAGTTGGGCTTCACCGGGTCGACACCGGGGTCGGTCCTGATATCGATGGGTCGCACCCGGGTTCTGTGCACGGCGTCCGTCGAGGATGAGGTGCCGCGTTGGATGCGAGACACCGGTCGCGGTTGGGTGACGGCGGAGTACGCGATGCTTCCCGGGTCATCACCAGCCCGGGTTCGCCGTGACCACATCTCCGGAGGCCGGGCAAAGGAGATATCGAGGCTGATCGGCCGGGCATTGAGGGCTGCAGTGGATCTCAGGGCGATGGGTGAGGTGATGGTGCGGGTCGACTGTGACGTGATCGAGGCCGACGGCGGAACACGAACCGCCGCAATCACGGGTGCCTGGGTGGCGATGCACCAGGCTCTTGAGGCGGCGGTGGCCAGTGAGTTGGTCCCGCGGAATCCGATCATCGACGAGGTTGCTGCCATCTCTGTCGGAATCGTCGCCGGCGAGAAAGTGCTCGACCTCGACTACGAGGGTGATGTCGGAGCGGAGGTCGACCTCAATGTCGTCATGAGCGGGCGTGGCCTTCTCGTCGAGGTCCAGGGCACCGCCGAGGGCGGCCCGTTCAGTCGTGATGATCTGGACGAGATGCTCGATCTGGCGACTACGGGCATTGCCGAATTGCACGAGATGCAACGGAGGGCGGTGGCGGATTGATCCCGCGCGCGGTTGTGGCATCCAAGAACCCGGACAAGGTAAGAGAGATCGAAGAGCTGCTGGAGCCCATCGGGCTCGTCGGTGAGATCGTTCGGGGCCTGGAATGGCCCGATATCGCTGAAACCGGGGAGACGCTCGAGGAGAACGCTCTACTCAAGGCACACCGGGTCACGGGCGCTACGGGACTTCCGGCGATAGCCGATGACACGGGGCTGGAAGTCGACGCTCTCGGCGGGGCTCCGGGGGTGAGGACCGCGAGGTTTGCGGGCCCGAGTGCGACTTACGGGGACAACGT
>JBFFIL010000048.1:0-7947 GCA_041556535.1 Acidimicrobiia bacterium
GGCAGCCCTGTTGACATACGTGACACCAGCCTCGATCTCTTCGAACCACTTCTGGATCTCTTCGTCGTCGTTGGAGAAGAGGCCGGCCGTGAGGCCGAAGTCAGTGTCATTGGAGAGTGCGATCCCCTCGGCGAGCCCGGACACCTTCGTAACCGCAACGAAGGGCATGAAGAGCTCGTCCTTCCAGATCCAGGAGTCGAGGGGGGCCGTGACGACTGTTGGCTCGACGAAGTTGCCCCTTTCCAGGTCTCCTTCAGACAGCACCTCACCTCCAGCCAGCACTTTGCCGCCCGAGGAGACGACCTCTTCCACAGAGCGCCTGAACCGCTCGATGACTCCTCTGTCGATCACCGGTCCGGTGAATGTGTCCCTCTCGAAGGGACTCCCGACTTTCAGGTTCCCGGTGGCCTCCACCAGCCTGTCGACCAGATCGTCGTAGACCTCTTCCTCGATGTAGACCCGGGACGTGGCGCTGCACTTCTGGCCGCTGAGCCCGAACGCGCCACGAACGATTCCCTGAGTCGCCAGATCGAGATCGGCCGACTTGGTGACGATGACGGGATTCTTCCCACCCATCTCGCACGACACCGGCTTGGGCCGCCGCTCGCTTGCCGTGTTGAGCAAGTGCATCCCGACGGGGTAGGAGCCTGTGAAGGTGATCCCGTCGACGTCGTTGTGATGAGTGAGCATTTCGCCGGTGCCCCCGCCGGAACCGGTCAGCACTTGAAGGGCGGCGCTGGGGACCCCGGCCTCCCTCATGATCCGGTGGAATTCGAGCGCCATGAGCGCACCAGTGTTCGACGGCTTGATGATCACGGTGTTGCCCGTTATCAGAGCGCCGATCGCCGGCCCGGCCGCCAGCGCCATGGGGAAGTTGAACGGTGAGACGACGACCCACACCCCGTAGGGCCTCAGGACCGAGGTGTTCGTCTCGCCCGGCCCAAGGGCGTTGAGCGGGATCACGAAGCCGTTGTGCTCAGTGATCTGGCTTGCGTAATAGCGGAAGAACTCGACGGTTTCGGCTACGTCTCCGAGAGACTCCAGCCTGCTCTTGCCGATCTCGTAGGACATCAGCGCCGCCAGGTCGAAAGTGTTCTCCTCCATGATGTCGGCGGCCCGGAGCATCAGGTCGCGTCGGGCCTCCCAGCCGGCCGCCTCCCACTCGGGCGCATACCTCCTGGCGACCGCAACCGCGTCGTCAACGTCTTTCTCCGTTGCCTGCGCGTACCTGCCGACGAGGATGTCACTGTCGAGCGGTGACAGCTCCTCGTACAAGTCGCGGTCGGTTCTCTCCTCGCCGTTGACCTGACCCCGTAGGTCCGTCCCAGTCGAGTTTGGACATCGACGACGGACGCCTCATAGGCGCTGTTGAGTTCCTCGTTGTCCGCAGACATCGTGGCGTAGGTGATCTTCAGGGTCATTGCGAGTCTCTCCGCGGAGTGGCCTGGGGGAGCCGACGATAACCGAGGGCGGGGGTCGCGACGCCGACGAGCGTCCTCTGGCGGGCCGCCGGCGCGAGTCCCTATGGGTCGATCGACCAATAAGGGTCTGACCCTCTCGACCCGATCAATAAGCCATGAGCACCAGACTCGCCGAGTCGCTGGTCGCCGCCGAGAGCGACATGGCGCGCATCCACAGGAGCGTGGTTCGCATCGGTGCCGCCGCTGCGTGGTTCGCTGCCGCTCTCTTCATAGTCGCCGGTTTCCTCGCCGGTAATGAGGACCTGTTCACCGAGGCAATGGGTGCGGTCCTGGCTGCGAGTCTGATGACGGCTCTCATCCTGCTGAAAAGGGAGAACGCCGCAGTGGCGATGGTGGGCGCCGTGTTCGTCGTCATGGTCTGGCACTCGGTGATAGGCAACGAGGACACCATCATCCCGGCTGCGGTGGCCATGGTGGTCATCTCCGCCATCGGGATGTTGTTCGTGGTACGCAGTCAGCGTTTTGCCATCGGGGCCGTGTCGCTGCTTCTGTTTCTGGCACCACAGCTCTGGCACCTCCCCTTTGACGAGGCACTGACGCTGGGCACCGTGATTGCAGTCTCGTTCATCCTGACGTCGGTGATCTTCGCGACGGTGCGGAGCGCCGCCGCCACCCTCAACCAGAGGTTTCAGATGCTCTTCGAGCACTCGCCGACGGCGGTCCTCGAAGAGGATTGGTCCGAAGCTGTCGCCTACGTTCGCTCCGAGTACACGGGGCGCCCCGAGCGAATAAGAGCATTCCTCCTCGCCTATCCGGCCGTGGTGAGGAGGGCCGTGAACCGGGCGAGGATCCTTCGCGTCAATGCCGCGGCGGTCGCGCTACTCGAGGCCAGCGGCCCCGATGACCTCCTTGGCGTCAGGGACTCGGACCGAATGGCCCCCGAGACGCTCGAGGCGTTCGTGGACGCACTCGTAGCCCTCTACGAGGGGAAGACTTTCTACGAGCAGGAGGTTCCGGCAACGACCATGAAGGGCCGCCCCATCTGGCTTCAGGCTCGATCCGTGGACAGCTCCAGCGAGAAGCCGGCGACGACGATCCTGGTGGGTCTGGCTGACATCACCCACATCAAGGCGCGTCAGGAGGCCATGGCTGAGCTGGTCAGATCGAAGGACGAGTTCATCGCGAAGGTCAGCCATGAGCTGCGCACTCCCCTCACAGCAGTCCTCGGCCTGACCCGGGAGATGGCAGGTGAGCGGGCTCTGAGCGAGAGTGAGCACGCGGAGTTGATGCATCTGGTGGCGGGCCAGGCGGAAGAGATGGCATACATCGTGGATGACCTCCTGGTCGCGGCTCGTGCCGAGACGGGCAGCATCTCGATCGAATCTGTGACCGTCGACATGGTCGCGGCCCTGAGATCCACCCTCAACGGGCTGGCCATGCGACTCGACGATCTTCCCGATGCGATTCCAGACGCCGTCGGAGATCCGAACCGCGTCCGCCAGATACTCCGCAATCTGCTCACCAACGCCCAGCGGTACGGCGGGCCCAAGACTCGAATTCTCGCCGGAGCCACCTTCGACAACGTGTGGATCGAGGTGTGCGACGACGGCGAGGGTGTCCCGGCGGAGGATTCGGAGCACATCTTCGCCCCCTATGGAGTTGCCCACTCCGGCGTTCACGGGTCGGTCGGTCTCGGCCTCTCCGTCGCCCGCCAGCTCGCCGAGATGATGAAAGGGTCTCTCACGTACCGACGCGACAGGGGCGAGACTGTCTTCCGCCTCAATCTACCAATCGCAGGCCATCACGAGTCGGCCCTGACCACAAGTGAGGCAAGTCTCTAGAAGGGCCACTACCTTCGCGGTCGATGTCCGACCCGATGCCTCTCATGTACTGGTCCGTCCTGATAGTCGGGGCCTATCTCCTGGGCTCGATTCCCTTCTCGCAGGTAATGGCGAAGATCAACGGAGTCGACCTGAGGGAGGTGGGCAGCGGCAACGTCGGCGCGGGGAATCTCAAACGGGAGGTTGGACTCGGGTGGGCCGTCGTCGCTGGCCTCCTGGACGGTCTGAAGGGGACTGCACCTGTGATAGTCGCCAGGCAGTTGGGCCTTGGCCCCGGAGCGGCAGGGATCGCCGGAATAGCTGCGGTGGCGGGGCACAACTGGTCGATCTACATGAAGGGCCGATCGGGCAGGGGCCTGGCCTCTTCTGCGGGCCTGGTCCTGGCCCTTTACTGGCCATACCTGATCTGGACGAGCGGATGGTCGGTGGTTGGCTGGAAGATCGGAGGAGGGCCCGCCGGGTTCGTCGGATGGGCGCTGCTTCCCGTCCTCTCCGTGGCCATGGGTCGCCCGGAGACGGAATCTCTCATGCTCGCGCTGCTGGCGGTGATCCTGATCGGTCGGAGAATGCAGGGCAACCCCGGCAGCCCGAGGGGGGCGCTCCCCGCCCTCAAGCGAGCCTTCTACGACACCGATCTGGAGGTAGAGCAGGTCGGCGGGGTGGTCAGGGATCCCCTTACTCCATGACCCTCCGGCGAGTCGTGTGGATAGCCGCCACCGCGGCAGTGGTCTACCTCGTCGTGGGTTACTGGGTGATCACCAATTTCGAGATCCCCCCTCTCAGCAATCTCGCGTTCGGCCTTGTCGTAGTCGCCGCGATCTCCCAGGTGACCGCCAAGTGGTTCTTCGGCCTCCTGTTCCGCGAGTCGATCCAGGAAGCCGGTGACGACATCCGCCCCTACTCCGCATTCAAGGCGGCGCTCGTCGGCGCTGGGATCGCCCGAATGATCCCTGCCGGTGGCGCCATCACCCCGGTGGGGATGGCCTGGACCGTTAGGGACGAGACGGAGGGGTCGACCGCCGGCCCGGCCATCCGAACCGTCCTCCTCAACTACGCGGGTCTTCTGATCATGACCGGGGTCGGCCTCTTGCTCGCCCGCCCCCTGGAGAGTGCCGAGATAGGAGGGTTCTCGGTGAGCCTCGTGATCCTCGCCCCGATCGTTCTCGGCATCGGTCTCCTCCTCATGTTCGGGTCTGGGAAGCTGGGCACACTCTCGAGGTATCTGCCTCGTTTCTTGCGGGACAAGATCCAGGAGTCGATGGTCGATCACTTCCCGAAACTGGAGTCCCAGATATACCTGTGGTCGAGGCTGTTCGCGGAAGCCGGGGCCCTGTGGCTGGTTCTGATCGCTTTCGGTATCGAGGTGAACGCCCTCCAGGTGATTGCAGCGTTCGGCGGATCCGCTTTGATTGGTGGTCTTCCCGGTGCTCCAGGCGGAGCGGTGATAACCGAGTTGGGTCTAGCAGGGATTCTCGCCGCGTACGGGTTCCCCGCCGCAACCACCGTGGTTCCGATCCTGGTCTTTCGGGTGATCTCCTATTGGCTTCCGGCCGCACTGGGTTTCCTCGCCGGCGGGTCGACCTTCCTCGGCTCCGAGGAAGCCCGCGCTGCCGACGCCGCCGGCTGAATGGTGGCCTGGGTGTGGCAAGCCGGTCGGACGTAGGTAACGTCGCCCTCCTATGACAGACAAGGTCTCCTTCACGTTGCTCAACCAGGACGGTGAGACCGTCTCCGACGCCGACTTCGCCGGCAGCAAGTACGTGATGTTTTTCTACCCGAGGGCGATGACCCCCGGTTGCACTATCGAGTCCTGCGACTTTCGCGACTCCTATTCCGAATTCGAAGAGGCCGGGTATGCCATCGTCGGGGTCAGCCCCGATCCCCCGTCCTTGAACAAGAAGTTCCAGGAGAAAGAGCGGCTCAACTTCGACCTCCTCTCCGATGAGGACCATTCTCTCGCGGAGGCCCTCGGCGCCTGGGGTGAGAAGAAGAACTACGGGAAGGCGTACGAGGGGATCATCAGGTCCACCTTCGTCATCGACGAAGCGGGTCGAGTCGAGGAGGCGTATCGGAACGTTCGGGCCACCGGACACGTCGCCCGCATCAAAGAAGACCTATTCGGGTAGGCGGCCCGACGAGATCTCGTGCCCACCGAGGTGCTCCAGAGCCCTGATGAGTGCGTGGTTCCCATCGAGCCCCAGGCCTCGAGCCTGCAGCGATCTATAGAGCTGAAACACGAGAGCGACTCCGGGTAGCGGCACCCCAAGCGCGTCGGCTGTGTCGAGAACGATCCGATTGTCCTTCTGCTGCAAATCGATGGTGAACCCCGGCGTCCAGTCCCGTTCGATCATCTGAGGGCCCCGATTGGACAACATCCACGACCCGGCAGCCCCGTTCTCCACCGCGGCGAGCGTTGCCTCGAGGTCGAGGCCCGCAGCGTCGGCGAGCAGCAGGGCCTCCGAGACGGCGAGAGCATGCAGTGCCACCAGAACTTGATTCACTGCCTTGACGAGTTGTCCCGAGCCCGGCTTGGCCCCCACATGGACCACCGACTTGGAGTAGGCCTCCATGAAGGGCCGTGCGCGCTCCACGGCTTCGGCGTCGCCTCCGGCCATCACAGAGAGTGTCCCGTTGGCCGCGCCCTCCGACCCGCCCGACACCGGGGCATCCACCCAGTCGACGCCAAGTGCTTGGGCCTGTGATGCATACTCCGCCGTAACGACCGGTGAGATGGTTGAGTGGTCGACCAGGACATCGCCTTCGGTCATCCCGTGAATGACGCCGAAGTCCCCAAACACAACGTCTCCGACATCGGGAGTGTCCGACACGCAAACGAAGACGATGTCGCTCTCCGGTCCCACGGCTTGCGGCTGGTCCACGACGAGCGCGTCCAGACCGTCCGCCTTTTCAGCGCTCCTGTTCCACACAGTCACCCTGTGCCCGGCCTCTATCAGATTGGCCGCCATTCCCCGTCCCATGATCCCGAGGCCGATGAATCCAAGTCGTGTCATGACCGCGACGATATCGGTCTGCTAAACCCAGTGGCATATGCCACACGATCGTCTCGACATGGTCCTAGCCGAGGAGGTCGCCACCCTGGCCGGCGCCGGCACCGCCAAAGGGGCCGAGTCGGTGATCACGGCTGTCGTCGAGCCGCGTGACGGACTGGGCCGGCGGTATCGGCTGGAGGGATCAGACCGGGATTTCATCCGCATGAACTCGAACAGCTATCTGGGCATGTCCCATCACGCTGCCGTCAAGTCGGCAGAGGAGTCGGTCACTGGCCGATTTGGCGCTGGCCCGGGGGCTGTGAGGTTCATATCCGGCACCTATCTGGCCCACACCGATCTGGAGCGAAGACTCGCCGCATTCCACGGCCGAGAGGCGGCGATGGCCTACTCCTCCGCATATGCGGCCGTGCTTTCCACGCTCAGTTCGCTGATCACCTCCGAGACCGTCGTGCTGAGCGACTCGTTGAACCACAACTGCATCATCAACGGAGTCCGGATGGCGCGACCGGCTCAGCGTCATGTCTACCCCCACTTGGACATGTCGGCGCTGGATCGGGCGCTGGGGGAGTCAGCGGGCACCGCGAAGAGGGCGGTTGTCGTGACCGACGGAGTGTTCTCGATGAGAGGGGATTACGCGGACCTGGCGGCCATCGGCAAGGTCGCGGCTTCCCATGACGCCTCCTATCCCGAGAATGTGGTCGTCGTGGTCGACGACTCCCATGGGATCGGCGCCTATGGGGCAACCGGGAGGGGAACGGAAGAAGTGACCGGGGGAACCTCCGACATTCTCATCGGGACCCTGGGCAAGGCGCTCGGAGTCAACGGAGGCTACGTGACAGGCACCGAGTCCCTGATTGCCTACCTTCGCGAGACGGGGCCGATGTACATCTACTCGAACCCAATCACCGCAGGCGAGGCCGCCGCTGCAGAGATGGCCACGTCGATTCTCGACTCCCCGGAGGGAGCGGAGATGCTCCGCCACCTGCGTGAGATGACGGCGAGATTCGAGTCGGGCGTGGTGGCGGCGGGTTTCGAGACGATCCCGGGCCCCCATCCGGTGGTTCCCCTCATGGTCAGGGACACCGACCGGACCAGAGCACTCGTTCAACACCTCTTCGACAACGGGGTGCTCGCAACGGACCTCAACTATCCAGTGGTCCCAAAGGGCGACGAGGAGATCCGCTTCCAGGTCAATGCCGGCCACACCGAAGCCGACATCGACGAGGTGCTGGCGGTTCTGGGCAGCTTCGACGGCTAGTCAGCCACCTCGACGAGAGCCAGCACCGCGTCCGCCTCGACCTGGTCACCCACCTGGCAGCGGAGATCTGTCAAGGTCCCCGAGTTGGGCGCACGAAGCGAGTGCTCCATCTTCATCGCCTCCATCACGATGAGAACCTCGCCCTCGAAGACCTTCTCGCCTTCGCTCGAGTTGATCGAGAGGATCTTTCCCGGCATTGGAGCGTGGAGTGAGCCGACGTCGTCTTCCGGGGCCCTGATCGGGAATCGGGCAGCCTCCACGAGGCGAACCGGTCCTTCTGGGCCGTCGACGAATCGCAACTCGCCATACCTCGCGACCGCGAACTCGTGCTCCGTGGCGCCCACCTCGAGGGTGGCGCCGTCGGCCCGCCCTTCGGAGACAAACACCTCTCCCAACCCGTCGACGTCAATGCCACC
>JBFFIL010000049.1:0-7820 GCA_041556535.1 Acidimicrobiia bacterium
GAGAGGGGTCACCGGCCTAGCGGGCTCCTTCGAAACCCCCCTGACGCCACGCCTCGTAGACCACAACGGCGGCCGCGTTGGACAGGTTGAGCGAGCGCACCTCCGGGACCATGGGCAGGCGGAGAGTCTCGGTGACCCACGGCCGGTCCACCACCTCTTCGGGCAGGCCAACCGACTCCGGGCCGAACAGGAACGCGTCGCCCGGGTGATACTCCACATCGGAGTAGACGGTCTCGGCGTCGACCGTCATGGCGAAGACCCGCGCCGAATACGAGCCGGTTCGCCACGCCTCCAGATCCGGGTGAACGGAGACACTTGCCCTGTCCCGATAGTCCATACCGGCCCGCCTGAGGCGGGCGTCGTCCATTTCGAACCCGAGAGGCTCGATCAGGTGAAGACTGGCGCCGGTGACCGCTGCCAGCCTCATCGCGTTGCCCGTGTTCGGCGGGATCTCCGGCCTGTAGAAGACGATCTCGAGCATCAGCGGATGTCGAAGAGTCGCAGCTCGGTGTCCTCGGCCTCCCGCAAGCCGTCGTAGTCCACCTCGACCGCGGTAACGCCCCTGGCCTCGGCAAGGGTCCTCGCCTGAGGCGTGATCGTCTGAGCTGCGACGATCCCACGCACCGGAGCAAGGCGGGAGTCTTTGTCCAGACGCTCCATGTACCGGGCAAGTTGCTCCACCCCGTCGATCTCGCCCCGTCGCTTGACCTCGACCGCCACCGTGTGGCCCGCGCCGTCGACGCATAGGAGGTCGACGGGCCCGATGTCGGTGGGATACTCGCGTCGGATGAGGCTCAACCCGTCCTCCAGCACCCAGGGTGCGGCCGCCAGCAACTCCTGGAGATGAGCCTCGACACCATCCTTCTGCAGCCCAGGGTCCTGCCCGAGGTGATGGGTGACATCCTCGAGGACCTGATGGATCGTGATCTCCAGCACCTCTCCCCTGCTGTTGGTGACCACCCATCGGTCGTCGTGGATCTCGATCACATTCGGCGCAACCATCCAATTGAGAGGCTTGGAGGCGTTTCCATCGGAGTGAATGGCAAGCGTCCCATCCTCCTTCACCATGATCAGCCTGGTCGCTTCGGGGAGGTGGGCCGTCAATCGGCCCGAATAGTCGACTGTGCAGCGGGCAATGACCAGTCTCACGAGGCGGCAGCCGTGCTTCCGGCTGGAATTCGACCCGCGATGAACGAGCAGGCGATGAGCAGGCCTGCCGCCGTGACGAAGCCCGGAACGTAGCTGTCGAAGACGTCGACCGACAGGCCCATGACCGGGGCCCCAGCCGCCACGCCGAGGAGAAAGCCGAGCAAGACGAACCCGGTGGCCTTGCCCACCCCGCCGTCCGGGGCGAAGTCCATGACGGCGACCATCCCGACGGCGTTCCACGCAATGGTCCCGAACCCCATCAGAACGGCGGCGGGCACGAGGATCCAGCTCGGGGCCGCATCGAGGGCGGCGAGGGTGAGAAGAGCTGCGCTGAGAGCAGACAGCCAGGCCAGGATCCTCAGGGTGGCCCCGTGCCCGACTCTTCGCTCGGCGACGTGAGGCCACGAGATCCTGGCCACTATCCCAAGCACTCCGATGGCCGCCAACAGGCTCCCTGCTGCCTGGCCGCTCCAGAGCTGGTCCTCCTCGGCAAACAGAGGAAGGAAGCCGAAGATCGCCCACGTCGCCAAGCCGGCGAGCAAGCCGTACAGGGCTGTCCAACGCACCGACGCTGGGATCGGAGCCGGCGTTTGCCCGATGTCGACCTCGCGGTGATGGGAATCGCTTCTGCCGAGCATCCCGAAGAACCCGAGCAGCGGGATGGAGACGAACAACGCCACGGCTATTCGCCAGTTCCACAGCGCGGTGAAGACGGGAAGCAGGACCCCTCCGAGAAACGTCCCCATCTGGACCCCGGACTGCTTGATCCCGGTGACCACCCCCCTGGCACCGGTTGGGACGTTGTCGACGATCAGCGAGTTCGTCGATGGATTGCCCCAGCCATTTGAGATCCCGGTCGCGAGGGCGGCGGCGATCAACACCAGATAGGAGGGTGCGAAGGCCACGAGAGTGAGGGTGGCTGCACCGATCAGCAATGCTCTCCGAACCGATTTGACCGGGCCGATCGAGTCTGTGACCTTCCCGAAGTACGGCGAGAGCAGGGCGCCGACGAGGGCCGTCGCCGTGACGAGCAGCCCGATCTGGGCGCGGGTCACCTCGAACTCGTCGATCAGGTCGGCCGCCAGGACGCTGAAGACAATGATCGGGAATGTCGCGATGGCCATCGTCGCGGCGGTGATCGCACCCAAAGACCCACGGGAGAACGACCGCATCCGCAGGAAGTTAACTGCTTTGGCGCGAGGTCAGTCGAGTGTCGACGAGTCCCGCGTTGGACGTGAGAAGATGAACCAGATCCCGTAGGCACCGACGACGGCCATGATCATCCTTGCGACGGTGTTGTCCGTGAGGAAGATCGCGGACAGGGCCAACGAGAGGACAAGGCCCGTCGCGGCGGCCCGCTTGGCCCTCGAGGTCAGCCCATAGTCCCGATACCCCTTGATGATGCGCCCGAACACCCTGTGGTTGAGCATCCAGTTGTACATCTTCTCCGAGGACATCGAGAAGAAGAAGGCTGCCAGCAGGACGAGGTCGAAAGTCGGTATGAGCGGCAGCCAGCTGAAGGCCAGCCCGAAAAGGCTGAGCAGGCCCAGGACGAAGAAGAGGGCCCGGACGACCGGGTTGCGCTTCTTCATCGGGGACGAGGATTCGACTGTCACAGCCACCGGGAGCGAAGTTAACTGGATCGTTTCTGACTGCGAGTCGGCAAAGACAACGGACTACCTTCACGGCTGAACAGCCGGACCGGAAGCGCCCATGCCCATCGTCACACCCGACAAGTACCGAGAGATGTACGACGCTGCACGCAGCAGCGGTTTCGCGTACCCGGCGATCAACGTGACGTCCTCATCGACCATGCTCGCCGCCCTGGAGGGGTTCAGCGAGGCCGAGTCCGACGGGATCATTCAGGTGTCGTTCGGAGCCGGAGAGTTCGCCTCCGGTCAGTCCAACAAGGACATGGCCCTGGGCGCACAGGCGCTCGCCGAGTTCGCCTCCGTCGTCGCACCGCGGTACCCGGCGAACGTCGCCCTTCACACCGATCACTGCCCACCCGATCGGGTGGACGGATTCGTCAGGCCTCTGTTGGCCAGGAGCCAAGAGCGGAGGGATCAGGGACGAGGACCTCTGTTCCAGAGCCACATGCTCGACGCGTCGGAACTCCCTATGCAGGAGAATCTCGCCCTCGCACAAGAGTTGCTGGCCCTCTGCGCGGGACTCGACATCATCCTCGAGCTCGAAATCGGAATCGTCGGCGGCGTCGAGGACGCCATTGACCACGAGGACATCGACCGCTCGAAGCTCTACACCTCACCCGAGGACATGGTCAGGGTGTCGGAGGTGCTCGGCACGTTCGACCAGGGCCGATACACGCTTGCGGCAGTCTTCGGCAACGTCCACGGGGTCTACAAGCCCGGGGCGGTGCAGCTCGACCCGAAGATCCTCCGCGATGGCCAGGAAGCGGTGGCAGAGCGGTACGGGCCCGAGGCCCGCCACTACCTCGTATTCCACGGCGGCAGTGGCTCCTCGCTCGAGGAGATCCACGAGGCCATCGGCTACGGAGTCGTCAAGATGAACATCGACACCGACTGCCAGTACGCATACACGCGGCCCATTGCCGATCACATGCTCAGCAACTACGACGGAGTGCTCAAGGTCGACGGCGAAGTGGGCAACAAGAAGGTCTACGACCCTCGCTCCTACATGAGGCGCGCAGAGACCGGCATGGCGGCTCGGGTAGTGGAAGCCTGCGAGATGCTGATGTCGGCGGGGAAGACTCTCGGCTGAAAGATGGATCGGCGACACACGACCTGGGCCACTTCTGAGCGTTTCGTGCCCAGGAGGTTCATCCGGCCGGTAGTCCGTTTCACCAGCGTCGAGGCTTCCTCGGGCATCGTCCTCCTGGCTGCCGCCATCGGAGCCCTGGTCTGGGCCAACAGCGCCTTCTCCGACACCTACTTCTCGATCCTCGCCCAGCACGTGACCTTCGAGTTCTTCGGAATCCACTTCGACGAATCCGTCCAACATCTGGTCAACGACGGGCTGATGGTCATCTTCTTCTTCGTCGTCGGGCTGGAGATCAAGCGGGAGTTGGTGCTAGGAGAGCTCCGGGACCCGCGAGCAGCAGCCCTGCCGGTGATGGCGGCGCTAGGCGGAATGGTGCTGCCGGCCGCCATCTTCATAGCCTTCACGATCGGGGAAGGCGGCGAGGCTCTTCGCGGGTGGGGCATACCCATGGCAACCGACATCGCCTTCGCCCTGGGTGTGGTGGCGCTCCTCGGCTCGCGCATCCCGTCCGGAGCGAAGCTGTTCCTGCTGGCAGTGGCGATCGCGGACGACATCGGAGCGATAGCCGTGATCGCCCTCTTCTACACAGACGATTTGAACACGGGTTACCTCGGAGGTGCGGTGGCCGGCCTGTTGGTCGTGTGGATAGCGGCGAGAGTCAACATCCGCACACTTGCGTTCTACATCCCGGCCGGAATCGTCATCTGGTTCCTGACCCTGGAATCGGGGGTACATGCCACCCTCACAGGGGTCGCCCTGGGGTTTCTCACCCCGGCTCGGCCGTATTACCGGCCCGACGAGTTCGAGTCGCGAAGCCGGGCGATACTCGACGCGTTCCCTCGAGAGCCGGAGAGTCAAGCGGCACAGGAGCATGCCGACCACGAAGCGTTGATGCTGTCGGAGATAGCCAACGAATCGGTCTCTCCCCTGAGCCGGATCGAGTACGCGTTGACACCCTGGAGCTCCTACTTGATAGTGCCGATATTCGCCCTGGCCAATGCCGGCGTGGATTTCCGAAGCGTCAGCTTCTCGGCCGCCCTGACCTCGTCCGTCGCCATGGGCGTCGCGGTCGGGCTCGTTGTCGGGAAGATCCTCGGCGTCTCGGCCTTCTCATACCTGGCGGTGAAGCTCGGGCTGGGGCGCCTCCCATCCGGCACCTCGTGGTCCCACGTCTGGGGTCTGGCAGCCGTTGCCGGGATCGGTTTCACGGTCTCGCTGTTCGTCACCGGCCTGGCCTTCGCCGACCCGACCCTCACCGACCTGGCCAAGGTAGGCATTTTCGTCGGCTCCCTCGTGGCAGGCATTCTCGGCACGCTGTTGCTGGTGCGAGCCAAACGCCCGAGCGAGCTGTGAGCACTCCACCCGAGGCCATCACTTGCGTCGAGTGCGGCGGGACTGCCCACCTCATCAGTTTCCTCCCAGAGGACGAGGAGCCCGATCCCGAAGCGGCCCTGGCCTACCGCTGCTCGGACTGCATGGAGCGGTTCGACGTCATCTTCGGCGACGACGCCGAGTGAGCTAGCCAGCCCAGCGAGGCACCCGGATCGCGGCCGGATCGAATCCCATTCGCGCGCAGAACTCGAGAAAAGGACCTCGAGGCACTCCTCGCCACTCGAGGTCATCGAGAGTCTCCGTGATCGGGACGTCCAGGCGTAGCGTCGTCAGCTCCCTGTAGAGATAGGCCTCTTCCTTTCGAGCCTGGAGCGTCCTGGCGAGGTTGGCCCCGCCCCGCACACTCACCCCCCAGTCAGCGGAGTCAGTTGGGATCAGCTCGAGACGCGGGTATGCCGCCAGGACCAACGATGCCGACTTCTTTCCCCACCCCGGCAGGCCAGGGACTCCGTCCGCGGCGTCGCCCACCAGAGCGAGGTAGTCGGGGATCGACTCCGGCCGCACGCCGAACTTGGCAACGACGCCTTCCTCGTCCAACACCGGGTCTGCGTCGGCTCGAACATTGTGAGTGACGATGCGGTCGCCCAGCACGACCTGGCTCATGTCCTTGTCCGGGCTGACGATCACCACCTGATCGACCTCCTCAACCCAGAGGACGGCGGCCGTCGCCAAGGCGTCGTCCGCTTCGAACGCGTAGTTCCGCCAGACCACCACACCGATGGCCTCCAACGCCTCTTCGGCGAGCGGGAATTGAGCCAACAGGTCCTCATCCATCCCCGTAGATGTCTTGTACCCGGCAAACATCTCGTTTCGGAATGACTCGACGACCGTGTCGAAGCTTGCCGCCAGGTGGGTCACGCCCTGTTCGCGAATCAGCTTCAGCGTCGACTCGATGATGCCAAGCGTCGCACGTACGTCGGCGCCGTCAGGGCCGGGAACAGAGTCTCGCCTCCCGTAGTGGGCTCGGAACAACTCGTAGGTACCATCGAGGAGGTGGAGACGCACGAATCAGATCCTACGACGGAGAACGACGCCGATCCCTGGGATACGGTGGCCGATGAGTTCGGTGAGCTCAGGGACAGGCTGAAGCGGACTTATAGACGGGCCGCGGACGAGCGCGGGCCGTCCGATGACGAGATCAAGGACGCGTTCTCGACCCTTACCGGAGCGTGGAGCCAGGTGGCCTCCGCCGTGACGGCAGCCCTCAAGGACCCCGATGTCCGGGATCAGATGAAGAGCGCGGCCAGCTCATTCGCCGCTGCGGTCGGCAGGACGATCAGCGAATTGGGCACAGAGCTCACAGAAGGCCCTCTCGAGGAGGAATAGGACGTCGCCGCCCATCCACTGATCGAAGCGGCGGAGCTCGCAGCGCGGCTGGATGAGGCGCGCCTGTTCGATGTCCGATGGTCACTGACCGACCCCGATCACGGCAGATCCGCCTACGAGAGAGGTCACATTCCGGGTGCGGTCTTCGTTGATCTGGACGCCGACTTGTCGGGTGATGTTGGACCGGGGAGACACCCACTTCCGGCGGCCGACGACTTCACAGAGACGCTCGGAAGGCTCGGAGCCAGCCCCGAGGAAGAAGTCGTCATCTACGACGATGTGGCCGGCGTGATCGCTGCTCGGATGTGGTGGATGCTGCGGTCCATAGGGAATGACAACGGAAGGGTGCTGAACGGGGGTTTCGCGACATGGCTCGACCAAGGGCGGGCTGTCGAGACCGGGTGGAGCCCGCCCACCCGAGCGGCCTACCCCCCGGTCGGCGGGTTCACCGGAGTCGTGACGCTGGATCAGCTCGACGGGAGAACCGTGGTCGACGCCCGCTCGCCCGAGAGGTACCGGGGCGAGACGGAGCCTGTAGACCCCAAGGCCGGGCACATCCCCGGGGCCTTGAGTGTGCCGACTGCGGTCAATCTCGACGGAAACGGTTTGATGAGGCGCCCATCCGAGCTCGCGGCGACCTACTCGCCGCTCGACCACCCCGTGATGTCCTGTGGCAGTGGGGTGACCGCTTGCCACAACGCCCTGGCAATGGTGGTCGCCGGGCTCGACATGCCCGACGTGTACATAGGCTCGTTCTCCGAGTGGTCGCGCCTCGACCTCCCCGTGACAACAGGGCCAGGGCCATGATCGGCGACCGTGCCATCGAGGCAATCGAAGCTTCTGACACCGACGAACTACTGCGGGTGGTCGATGGCTACTGCCAGTCGCGCTCGTGGGACGAGTTGGTCGAGCTCCGCCGGCGATGCGGTGAGGCCGTCACACGGGGAAAGCAGCTGTGGGGTGTGGAGGAGCACATTCGCTACCGGCTCGCGCTCGAGGCTCCCGCCGCGTTCGCCGGGCCGGTCGTGACCGAGGGTGCATCTCGGTTCTCGCTTGGACCACTGGCCGAAGTGGCAGCAAGCACGAAGACGTGGAGCGAGATGGAGCCGCACCTGGACGCCGGGCCGGAGCGCATGACCTTTGCTGCGGAGCGGGTGATCAGAGGTGACGAGCCCAAAGAAGTGATCGCCGACCTCCCAAGCCGGCTGGCC
>JBFFIL010000050.1:0-7806 GCA_041556535.1 Acidimicrobiia bacterium
CCTGGATCGACCACCGCGAGACACACCCCCTCTGGGAGGTACTGGATCGCCCGGGTGAGCGCCAACCCGGCAGCCCGCAGGTTGCCCCTGGGGGTTCCGTGGCCGATGTCGATCACCTTCGAGTCGGGCGCCAGCTTGGCCAGCACGCCGTGAACGACCCCGACGAACTCGTCTCCGTGGCCGAAGTCAGAGAGGAAGCTGATAGGGGCGGACATCACAGCGACGCTAGACGAGACTCCGGCTGGATTCCCAAATGCGCCGCGGCCCTATATTCCCCCGGTGGCCGAGCACTCGCACGACAATGTCGCCCGCCGTATCTCGAGCGTCGGCGTCTCGATGCTGATCGGAGGACTCGACACCGGAAAGACAACGGTTGCGTTGGAGGCAGTCCGGATTGCGTTGGCCGAGGGTCGGACTCCGGTCCTGGTCGATGCCGACGTGGGGAACTCGACGGTCGGTCCGCCCGCGTGTGTGGGGATGAAGGTGTTCCGGTCGCCTGAGGACCTGGCCCATGTCCGCGACCCCGACGGCCTCCACTTCGTGGGCACGGTGACACCTGCCCGACTGGTTCTTCAACAAGTCGTCGCCACGGCGGCAATGGTCGAACGGGCGCGGAACCTCGGCGACGTCGTCATCATCGACACCTCGGCGGTTGCCACCGGCGTCGCCGGGGAGACCCTCAAGTATCACAAGGCCGAGTTGTGCCGGCCCGAGGTCGTCGTCGCGCTACAGCGCGGCGAGGAGATGGAGCCTGTGGTCGGCATGCTCAGGCGCTTTCTCAGCGCAGAGGTCCTGACCCTGCCCACGGTCCCCGGGGTTAGGCCCGTCTCGCCCGAGACCCGCTCCACACGGAGAGCGGAGGGCTTCGCCGCCGCCATGACCCCGCCCTTGGAGACATGGCGGGTGCGGCCCACGGTGTTTGCGCCGACGCTGCCGATGGGTTTGGACCTGGAGAGGCTCGATGGAGTTCTCGTCGGTGTCCAAGACGCAGGCGGCGGATGCCTCGGCATCGGCGTCCTCGATCACGAGGAAGACTCGCTGCGCGTGGTAACCAATGTCGGCGGCGGAATGACCGGCCTTCGCTTGGGGTCGATGAAGCTCGACACCCACACCTACGAAGCAGCTCCGATCAGCCTTCGCGAGGTCATGTTCGGCATCTGACGAATAGCCGGTAAAGAACCGCCGAATATGCGCCGATACCCCCAGCATGCTGGGGAAGCGCCGTTGGCTCTCGCTCACCCTCGTTGTCTCACTGGCGACGGCCGGCCTTGGGGTGTCGGCATCCGCCGATACCACCACCGAGGCCGAGTTCGTCGCGCTGATCAACGCTTCCCGAAGCGCGAACGGTCTCGCTCCGCTAGCGGTCGACGGCAAGCTCCGCTCGTACGCGAGGACCCACACCCAGCGAATGATCGAAGCGGGCAAGATCTACCACTCCAGCGGAGATCAGCTCGCGTCGGCAGGCACCGATGGTTGGACCAAGCTCGGCGAGAACGTCGGCGCGGGCGGAGTCCCGTCCGGCTTGCACCAGGCCTTCATGGGGAGCCCTTCGCACAGGGCCAACATCTTGGGCAGTGATTACAACTACGTCGGCGTAGGGACCGACTACGACGCCAACAACAACATGTATGTCACCGTGATCTTCATGGCCCTTTCCAACAGCACCACGACCACGACTGCCCCACCGGCGACCACGACGACCACCAACCCCGGCTCTCCCCCTACGACCACCGGTGACCCCACGACTACCACCACGACAATGCCGGCGACCACGACCACGACCACGACACTCCTGGAGGTCGGGCCCGATCAGCCGGTCACGCCTGGCGAGTCATGCTCCACGGCGAGCCGCTACGGATGGATGTGCCACGACTGAGCGCCCGGCGCCGGTAACCGGGAGAAGGCATAGCAAAACGCCCCAGTGACCTCCCGGAGCCTCCTCCGCACTTCCCCGAACGGACGCTTCTCCGATTTGCCTCTAGGGCGTTTGCGTTGACGAATGTAGGTGATTGCCAGCCCGGGTTCAATGACCCCGGCTTCCGATCAGAACACTGTCATCCAACGCTAACTCCCCTCAACCAAGGGGCCCCGGGACCCGACTCAGGGGTTACCAACAGGAATCGGGGTTTTCCACAGGGCTTGTCCACATGGGAATGTTCACAAGTTTCTAACTCGATTTTTCGCGAGTTGGGCGAGTTCAGGCCAACTGCAGCTCGAGCCTCGGCTCGAGCGAGCCGACCGGGAGCCGACCTCCCAAACCGGGGGGCCGGGCTGCGTCGAACATCGTTGACGCCGGATATGTGGAGAGAAGGCCGAGTTGCACCATCGCCTCGATGGCCGCTACCACCGCTACCTGACCCAACCCGTCCCAGCTCTTGGCAGCGACCCCGACGCCGTCCCGAATCGCGACACCGAGGCAACCCTGAGCACCCCCCTTCGACGCAGCGTTGGTCGACGTCGCGATCGCCGCATCGCCCGCGCCTCTCTCCGAGACCAAAGCGGGGTAGGCATGCATTGCGGTGTGGACTTGCCGCGCGTCGTCGTCGCCCCCTAGTCGGGCATAGAGACGGGCCATGACCCGGGCGGTCGTGCGAAAGACCGGAGCACCACACCCATCGACGCCGACCGGGCCAGGGTCGAATTCACCCATCTCGGCGATCAGCGAGTAGACGCTCTCCTGCAGCGGGTGGTCGGGATCGAGGTAGGTCTCCGTGGGCCAACCGCTGGCGACACATGCCCGGAGAAAACCGGCATGCTTCCCCGAGCAGTTGTGCCACAGACTCCGCCTCTCGGTCGCCCCGCCCCGTGCAAGTCTCAGCGCAGCATCGGCGGACAGGGGCCAGTCAGGAGGGCATTGAAGATGACTGGAGTCGAGGCCGGCTCGCTCCAGCATGGACGAGACTGTCGCCACCTGCACCGGGTGCCCCCGATGGGAGGCCGATGCCACGGCAAGCTCGACCGCATTCATGTCGGCACCGGAACGCTGAGAGGCAAGTGCCTGAAACGGCTTGGCGGAGGAGCGGATGAAGAAAGGCCGGTCGATGTCACCGTATCTCGCTACCAGCGTCCCGTCGGGATGGCACGCGGCGACCGCTCCCTCGTGTGTGGTCTCGACCAGACCGGAGCGGACGCTAGCGGCCAGCAAGGTCAGCCGGAGACCGTCGCCTCGCCTTGCTGGCTGCGATAGCGGCTGACTATCTCGTCTTGAAGGGTGTCGATGACCGTGTGCAGATTCTTACGCTGATTGGACAGGTGGGTCTCGACCTCCCTCAGACGATCTATCGCCTCGCGGATCTCGTGGTCGCTCAGGTCGGGGAGCTGCGTGAGCACACCGTCGTCCATGATCTTGTCGATCAGCCTTCTGCCAGTAGTGGTCGGGATCGGGGGCATGGTCCCTATGTGCTTGAGATTTGGCTCGGCTCCGAGAATCATCCCGCTTGCGAGAATCTCCGGCAGAGCCTCGAGGAGCGTCCGCTCCTCTTCACCTTCCCTCCGCCGGAGCTCGAAATCGAGCAGGTCCATTCGCCCGTGGAGAAGCCTGCGGTAGTACGAAATCTGGGACTCGACGTCATCTGCGGTAGCCCGGCGCCGACGAAGCTCCTCGAGATCGACGGTGTCGAGGCCCTCCAGATACTCGGGCTCGAGCACGACGTCTATGCGTCGGCGCTTCGCGGTCACGAGGGAAGATTACATGCATGCGGAGACCAGGGTGGGGTAGGGATTCACGGCCGATGAGCCTCTACCCCCCGGATGGATCTCGAAGTGGAGGTGGGGGGCGCCTCCCCTGGCGTTACCGGAGTCACCGTTGAACCCGATCGTCTGGCCCTGGGTCACACGTTGCCGGTCGGAGACGTTGAAGCTATTCAGATGGGCGTAGTAGTGGGCCACCCCGTTGTCCGCGATCAACCAGATGGCGAGGCCCCCGAGGCCGTAGTTCCTGGTGGAGACGACACCGTCGGCCACCGCGTACATCGGCTCATTCCATGCCGCGAACATGTCCGTTCCCTTGTGTGTCCTTCCCCCGGACCGGGGGGCTCCCCAGCTGTCCACGAAGGATGAGCGACCTGGCGTGAAGGGGCAGATGAATGAACCGACCTGGGCCGATCCGGCGGCTCGTTGGGCGGCCCTCGCTCTCTCCTCGGCGACTTGCTTCTGGTACGCCCGCAGGAGCGTGCGGCATTCACCGTGGAGCTCGGCGTATGTCGCCTGCTCGGCCTCCATCGCGTTCTGCTGCGCCTCGCGGAGGCTGAGCGCATCCGACTGGGCTTGTTGGAGGTCGACCCTGGTCTGTGCGAGGTCCTCCTGGAAGCGGCCCAGCTCGGACCGGGCGGCGATCAAGTCATCGATCGACTGCTGGCCGCCGATGGCGGCTGCTGTGAGGAATTCCGACGTGGCCAGGAACTCGTCTATCGACGAGGCGCTGAGGATCACGACAGGGGAGGCGAGCCCGCCCAGCATGTAGAGCTCCACGGCCTGCTCCTCGATCTGGGCCTGGATATCGTCGAGCTGCTCGGAGTGGTTGTCGACGGATCCCTGAATGCGATCTTGTTTGGCGATGATCGCCTCGACCCGCTCCAAGGCGTCCTCGTATCCGTAGGCGGCGTCTTCGAACGCTGCGCGCGCCGCCCTGTACTCGGCCAGCTGCGCCCGCGACTCCGAACAGGCCTCATCCACTTCCTCTTTGGTGACGGCACTCGAGGGAAGGGCGAACAGCGACCCGACGAGGGAGATCAGGATGAGGACGATGAGTACGCGCAAGCGCGCTTTCCCGGCTGCCATGCAGCGGAAAGGGTAGCCAAGGCCCCGATTCAGGCCTCACCCGGCCGGTTAGAGGATCAACTGGATGATCGGGTAGTAGACCGCCGCGGCGAGGACCACCCCGTCTATGGAGGCCAACAGGCCGGGAGGGCGCTCAGACAGCTGAACCTTGCCTGTCCTCAGCATCGAGGCCAAACCCTGACCTGCCACGAGGGCGACAGCAAGGCCAAGACCCACCAACAGGTAGGGGATCGGATCGAGACCCCAGAGCGCCGCGGCGCCGATCGAGGCGAGCACCGCACCTATCGCCGTGACCGCGAATGGGTCGAGCAGCGGCATGGCCGGGATGCGCGTCACGACGGAGCCGAGCCCCACCCCGATGATCGTCGCGACGAGAAACACGTCGATGGCTCTCTCGTCAGGAGCGAAACCGGACCTTGCCAAGACGAGGGATGCCGTGCCCAGCGAGGCCAGAATGGAGACGAGGACCGTAGGCGCCACGGCATCAACCTCCCGGTAGGACTTGAAGGCGACACTCCAGATCAGTGCGATGGCAACGGCCAGAGCCAGCGAGAGCCCGTAGCCGGACGATCCGAGCACGTGCGCGGTCAGGGCGCCGGAGACGGCCGCCGTCACGACTGCGAGGGGCGCAAACTGTTTGGCCCTCATCCCGAAGACCGCCCCAAGGTCGATCGCCCATATCGCGACGATGCCGACCAAGGCAGCCGCCCAGATCTCCTGGCCCTCGCCCTGGGTGTTGGCAAGCCAGGCAACGATCACAACGACGAGAGGGGCGAAACCGAGGAGGTCGGCGGGAGCGAGTGTCGCAGGCTGGCTGCCCCCGGAAACAGGCGGGAGGAGAACGACCTCGTCCGTATCGGAGACTGCGTCGTCCGGCTGAGCCTCGTTGCCGTTCAGCCACACCCGCGCACTCTCGACACCCCTGGAGAAGTCTGGCCCGAACTTTCCGTTGACCGTTTCGATCAGCTCGGCGATCGTCTCCCCCGGGACATCCACGCGGCCGGTTCCCGCCATCTCTCGAAGATTGGCGAACAGACGAACTCGTGCCATTTGGAGAAGCGTAAATCGTTCTGACCGCTCACGGCTCGAATTGCCTACTCTCGCTACATGGAAGAAACCGTCCTCGTCGCCGTCGAGGTGCCCCAGCTGGGCGACGAGAGGCACAAGAACTGGGCCAAGGTGGTCAACTCCGTAGACACCTCCAAGTCGTCCGGGTGGGCGTTCGACGGGCCGTTTGTGGCCACCGGGGGCATCCAGGACGTGCCTGTCGGCTCGGTCCTCCTCGTGTACGGAGAGAGAGGATCACGGACGAATCCGCAGATCACAGCGCGGGTCTACACCGTCAACAACGACTCGACTCTCTCGTTCCAGGCCGAGGCGAAGGGGAAGGCGTGGGCAAGGACACTCCGGGACCCGATCGAGTTTCAGCTCGGCGTGGAGCGTGGCCCGGTCGACCTCTCCAACTTGAGCGACGACGTGCTCGGCAAAGAGCTCCGATCGAGAGGATGGAAGGTGGAACGAGAGTGAGATCAATCGTGGTTCACCACAAAGGCGGCCCGGAGAAGCTGGTCCTCGACGAAGTGCCCGATCCAGGGGTCAGGGACGGCCACGTGACCGTGGCGGTGGCGGCTGCCGGGCTCAACTTCATCGACACCTATCACCGCGGGGGGCTGTACCCGATGGAGACGCCGTTCACGCCAGGACTCGAGGGAGCCGGGACCGTGGTCGATGTCGGCGCAGGCGTCGAGAGCATCTCGGCCGGCGACCGGGTGGCATGGTCCGGCGTCATGGGGAGCTACGCCGAGTTGGTCCTGATACCGGCCGAGAAGGCGGTTCTGATTCCCGAGGGCGTCACGGAGAAGCAGGCGGCGGCGGTGATGCTCCAGGGCATAACCGCCCACTACCTCGTCACCGACACCTACCCACTGAAAGCCGGCGAGAGGTGCCTGATCCACGCTGGAGCAGGCGGTGTCGGCTTGCTCCTCACGCAGATGGCCAAGAGCATCGGAGCCGAAGCGATCACCACCGTGGGGTCCGAGGTGAAGGTGGAGGCGAGCCGTGGAGCGGGCGCGGACTTCGTAGTCAACTACGGCGAGGACGACTTCAAGCAAGCCATCGAGGCCGAGTACGGCCCAAAACCGGTCGATGTGGTCTACGACGGAGTCGGCGCAGCGACCTTCGAAAGGAGCCTGGAACTGCTTCGACCGAGGGGGATGATGGTCACGTTCGGAAACGCTTCCGGACCACCTGACCCGGTCTCTCCGCTCGACCTCATGCGGCGAGGCTCCCTCTTCCTCACACGACCGACTCTCATGGATCACACCGCATCGCGTCAGGAGTTGGTGACCCGTGCGACGGAGGTCTTGGGTCAGGTGGCCGGCGGAGACCTCCATGTGACAGTCGGTGCCGAGTACGCGCTGGCGGACGCCGCGGAGGCCCACCGCGCTCTAGAGGGTCGGGAAACGATCGGGAAGGTGCTCATCCTTCCCTGAGCCCTCAGGGACTCACGACTTCGATCGCCTCACCCACCGAGGCAGGGTTGTCGAGATACGCCTGCCAGGTCTCGCTCTCGATGACCGCCATGTCCGGAAGGGCCTCCAACAGGCGATCCACCGTCTCACGCGGAACGCCTCCCGCAGTGCTCCAGACGTAGACAACCGGGACACCTATGACCGAGAGGTCGGAGGGGACCAGGGAGGAGGGCAGGGTCTGGTGGTGTGCCATGATCGAATCGGTCGTCCCGCGGACGGAGGCTGCCAGCCTTCTCGCCGCCACCTCCTCGGCGGTCGGGCACCAGCCTCCGTCTTCGCAGTAGGGGGCCCAGTTGTCCACTCCCAGGGCACCCCCTGCCTCGAAAGTGAATGTGATGGGACGACCGAAGTATGGGAGGTCCCCGGCCTGGACGTACCACTCACCCTCGTCCCAGAAGTCGACGTCGACGAGGACGAGCCCGCGCAGTTGCTCGGGGTGAGAGACGGCCAGCTGTGACGCCACCTCTCCTCCTAGCCCCACACCCACCACCACGGC
>JBFFIL010000051.1:0-7779 GCA_041556535.1 Acidimicrobiia bacterium
CAGTACGCGAGGAAGTACAGCGCCTGGAACAGGATTGCCACCAGCACCCACTGGAACTCGCCTTGGACGATCGTTCTAAACACCGCCTGAAGATGAGCAAACCGACTGATCACCATGAACATGAACGCGATCATCCACCCGGCGATCCAGATCGCATTTGCCTTCCCCCCGGAGAGGCCGATGAAGATGCCCCCGAGGGCCACCATCAGGAGGATGAACCTGATCCGGTGCTCGGGCCCCTTCCAGGTGCTCGAGACGATGCTGCCGACGAGCATCGCCACGCCCACCGAAGACAGCACCGTCCCCATCACGGCCTCGTTGGTGAACGAGAGGATGAGGGGGAAGGTGAGCACGTTGGTGAACCCCAACAGGAAGTTCAGGACCGAGGCGACGAACAAGAAGACCAGGAGCCCCGATCTGACCTTGAGGTACCTGAATCCGGCGACGGTCTCACCGAGCAACGATCCGTTTCCGGGAGCTTCGGGGTCATCGGACGACTCCGGGCGCGGGAAGCGGACGATGAGCAATGTGACGACGGCAGCGGCGAAGGTGACGACGTCGATGATGAGGATTCCGCCGAGCCCCACGGTGACTATCAGCACGCCCGCCAGGACGGGTGCCACCACGATCCCGAGCGCCTGGAGCGCGTTGACCATGCCGTTGGCCCGGTTGAGCTGGTCTTTGGGGACGCTCAGGGGGATCGTCGCCATGTAGGCGGGCTCTTGGAAAGACTGGCCTATCGAGCTGATGACTGCGGTGACGACGATGTGCCACAGTTCGAGGTTTCCGGTCATCCAGAGGATGGCGAGGGCTATCGAGGCCATCCCGGCCACCGAGTCCGACGCGATCATCGCCCAACGCCGATCGATCCGGTCCACGATGGTCCCGGCGATGGGGCCGATGAGGATCGCGGGGATCGATGCGGCCAGGATCACCACTGCGAGCGAGGTCACCGAGTCCGTCTCCGCGAAGACGAAGAAGAAGATCCCGAACTGGGTCAGGCCGGTCCCCAGGACTGAGATCAGCTGGCCGCCCCAGACGATGAAGAAGGTGCGCATGTCTGAGCGCGGTGGCGTTTGCGTGGTTGTCACCGAAGAGACGTTATTGGCGGTTCCGTCCTAGAGCCGCCAGTTCCTTCTTGAAATCTGAGGCGAATCTTTGAATGACGCTGTGCTCATTCGGGACGAACGCCTCTGGTTGCCCATCGCTTTGTCATAAAGGTTCGTGTCAGAGACCTTGAGTAGACGAACCGCACAAGGAGGACGATTGGTCGTTGGCATCGAGCGAGCGCCGGAGATCTTCACTCGCTTCTTTTCAGACACGGAGCCGAGGCTGAGACACGCTCTTGTCGCGAGTTATGGGCCTGAGGTCGGGCGCGAGGCGGCCGCGGATGCGCTCGAATACTCGTGGGCCCACTGGGATCGGGTTGCTGCCATGGAGTTCCCGGTCGCATATCTGTACCGGGTGGGGCAGAGCGCAGCGAAGAAGTACCGGCGGCGAGGGAAGAGGCTCGCCGACCTGGAAGCGACGAGCGAGCACTGGGTCGAGCCGGCCCTCATACCGGCGCTGTCCCGATTGACCGAGAGACAACGCACGGCTGTCGTGCTGCGTCACGCCTTCGGGTACAGCCTGTCGGAGATCGGACGGGTGCTGGGGGTTTCGGTGCCAACCGTCCAGAAACACATCGACCGCGCCCTGGTCAAGCTGAGAAGAGCATTGGAGGTAGGGGCATGACCGCAGACTTGCTCAAGGAACTGGAGAGATACGGCCGATACGCGGATGCGGCTGCACCCGAGATAGACGTGGCCGAGGTCCTGCGAGAGACCGAGACCGAGGTCAGGCCGTTGTCGAGGCTTCGCCCGATGCAGACCCGGCCGCGTCGCGGGCTGATGGCCGCTGCCGCCGCTACGGCGGTAACCATCGCGTTCGTGGGTGGAGCCGCATTGCTCGGCCTGTTCGCGCCGGAGGAGGTCCTCCAGCCCGGACCGGGCACCACGATGCTCCAACCGGACGAGCCCGATCCATTCGTCGTCCCCGACGCCACCCCGGTCGAGTTCCTCAACTGGTCCTCCGTTGGGGACGCCGGGTTGGACATGGATGGCCGTATCGAGAGCCTCGCCGCGACGACGAGCGGTTGGATCGCCGTCGGGTCGGCAACCTCCATCGAGGCCGGAGTTGACTATCCGGTTCCCGCCATCTGGACTTCGGCTGACGGTGTGGAATGGTCTCGAGTCCAGTCCGAGAGTCTGCTGGGCGGATCGGGGAGCGCGATCGGTGCAGCCGATCATTCGGGGCGGGTCGTGGTCGCCGGGTACCAATCCATTCTCGATTCTCCGACCTTCTGGTACTCGGACGACGGATCCGCATGGATCGCGGTGCCCTTCGATGCCGACTTGGTTGGGGAGAACCCGGAAGTGAACGCGCTGCTTGCTCACTTCAACGCCGGTTACGTGGCTGCGGGGACACACGCGTGGTACTCGCCGAACGGCAAAGAGTGGGCCGTGACCCATATGTTCGAGGGCACTGCCTTCGGCCTCCGCGAGTTCGACAGCGGTCTTCTCGCCGGCGGTGTGTCGGCTTCGACCGGGCACGCCGCGGTCTGGGTGTCGGACGACATCGGTTCGACGTGGGCGTTGGCCGATGTGGCCTCGCGCCCCGACCTGTTCTCGTCTTCGAGCATCCGCTCGATCATCGAGACCAGAGCGGGGTTCGTCGCAGTGGGCAGCGTCGTCGACGGCGGCACCTCCCGCCCTGCGGCCTGGAAGTCCGAAGACGCCGTTAGTTGGCATCTCATCTGGGTTGCTCTCGACGGCGATGGAGAGCTGGAGTCTGTTGTCGCCTGGGGCAGCGAGTTGATCGCGGTCGGGACCGGCCGGTCGGGTTCTCTCGAATCTGGAGTGATCTGGCAGTCGGCCGACCTGGGGTCCACCTGGGTCGAGTACGTGGACAGATCCGGGCTGTTTGCGTCCCTCGATGCGTCTGGTGCTCACATCAACGGGGTCCATGCTGCAGGTGCGGGCGCAGTCCTGGCAGTCGGGGACCTGGGCGGCTCGCCGGCTGTTTGGGTCGGGAGCCCGACCGAGGAGCCGGAAGACGCCGGGGATGAGGTCGAGGCCCCCTTGGGGTGGACCTGTCAGGCACGGATCGACAACGGTGCGGCCTGGTCGCTGGGCAGCTGGGACGAGACGGCGGGCGTCTACACGACGGAGAGCCCGTTGGGATGCCTCGACCTGCTCGAGATCCACATGGATCCACAGCGTTGGAAGGTGGTCTGGGAAGGCTCGGCGAGCACGCTCGAAGTTGGCCTGTTGCTGGTCTTCGAAGAGGGGATTCATGGGACGGTCTACGCGGAGACCGAGGTCTCGACGGAGTCAGGTGAGTGGGTGACGCCTGTGGTGTCGCCCGTCGCAGGTGCGCCGTTCACATTCGTGTCCATGCCACACAGTTTCGACACGTGGAACGAGCTCGTCTTCAAGGTCACGCCGTGCTCGCTGACCGAGTGTGGATGAGCAACGAAGGGGAGAGAACATGAAGAGAAGAAAGTGGATGAGGCTCCTGGCACTTGCCGGGACGGCGACGTTGGCCCTGTCGCTGGCGCCGGCTTCGGCAGCGGGGAAGGGCAAGCCGGCCAAGGCAGAGGTGGCGGTCGTCATGGGCTACCAGGGCGCCGGGATAGCAACCACCTGTGAGGAAGCCAGTCTGCTGATGAGCGGGGATGCCAGCGGATTCCTCAGGGCGGATTGGCCCGCCAACACCAAGGTCGAGATGTCGTTCCCCATCGGGTGGTCACGCAACCATCCCGACGGAGGAGACTCCGGGGAGGCGTTTTCGGGTTGTCATGGGCAGCCGGTAGCCGGGTCTGGAGATGGGTTTGGCGGATACTTCATCCTGTCGAAGGGAACCGATGGATCTCTCGACCTGACCAGCCGGTTCGATTACTACTGGGAGCACGAAGAGCGCCAGAGGGGCAAGAAGACGATCGAGGTCCAGACGGTTCTGGAGCTGTTCGAGATCAACGCCAACCTGGTGCGAACCGACGGGCTTCACTTCGACTTCTTGTCGGGCGAGCCTCAGACGGTCACCGGTCAGCTGGAGCTCTTGAGATTCGAGAAGTCGTCGACAGAAGAGGGCTGGACCTCGCAGGGGACTGCCTGGGTAACGATGACTATCACCCTGGGCGGCTGAGTCCCGAATAGGGGGAGCGGTGAATCGCCCCCGCAAAGGGCGGGGGCGATTCGCGTCGACCATCGGGTGACCGGACGCTAGGTTCGCCAGATGCTTCGACGTCTCGAGACCGGTGAGCCGGTCGACATGCTCGAAATGCTCTTCTCCGAGTCCAGGGAGGCAGAGGGCCGTCCCTGGGTGATGCTCAACATGGTCGAGTCGGTCGACGGCGCCACCGCCGTCGGGGGCGGTGCGTCAGGTCTGAACGATCCCGACGACAAAGCCTTGTTCCTGGCGCTCCGGTCGGTCGCCGACATCGTGATGATGGGTGCTCAGACGGTTCGCTCCGAGGGTTTGGGCCCGATCCGGATGAGCGACGAGATGATGGGGCACCGCTCGGCCGCCGGGATCTCCGGCGAGCCCACGATGGTCATCCTGACGAGGTCGCTGGACATCGAGCCGGACCATCGCGTCTTCTCCGACCAGGAGCGCCGGCCCACGATCATCACCGGGACCGATGCCGACGCGGTGAGGCTCGCGGCTCTGGGCGAAGTGTCCGATGTCGTTCAGGTCGAGTCGCTCGACGGGGATGGGATCGTCGGGGCGCTGTCAGATGCGTCGGTCATCCTCTGCGAAGGGGGCCCGACACTCAACAGCCACCTGGTCGCGGCTGGTGTGGTCGACGAGGTGGATCTCACAATTTCGCCGATGCTGGCGATGGGGGAGTCCAAGCGAATCGCCTCGGGGCCCGTCCTCGACCCGCCTCAGGAGATGACCCTCGCCAGGGCCGTTCGGGGCGACCGGTCCCTCTTCCTCCGCTACGTCAGGTCTTAGCGGCGAACCAATCGGCCACCGACGAGAGATCCGGGTGGGTTGCGGCGACCGCCGCGCTCATCGCGGCCAGTTCGCCCACAGGGTCGCCGGCGAACTCGTAGACCTCGAAGGTGGGTCCGGCGAACTCCCCGTCACCGCACGGAATGGACCGAAGTCGGTGGGCGACCGGCGACAGCACCTGTGTCATCAACCCGTAGAGGTCGTCGACCAGCGGCCCCTTGTCCTCTTCGGGCCCGAACATTCGGTCCATCAAGAGGTAGATGTACCGGTATGCGGCGTTGAAGAGGTCGGAGACGGGCCGAACCTCCTCCGGAAACGAGTCCGTTGTCGGGTTCGTCCGCATCGGGATGACGTCTCCGAGTGGGCTCTCCCCGTCGTAGATCTTCAACAGCTTGTAGTAGTGGGTCAGCTCCTGGTGGGAAGGGTCGGCCCAGCGGTCGTCACTGAGGCCCTCACCCTGGTGGACGATGACTTCGATCGCGTCGACTGCGCTCTGCTCCCCGTCGATGGGCATGAGCCCTCCGCTGTCCTCGGCGTCGAAAGCCACCGGCGCGTAGAACGAAGGGTCCGACAGCTGACAAGCCGCTTGCGTGTCGGAGAAGAGGTCGTGAGTCTCGTTAACCCGTCTCAGACCGTGCTCGAGAGCGTGATAGAACTGGCCGAGCGTCTCGAACTCGTCCGGTTGGTCGGGGGAGCCGTGTATCTCGGGCTGTTCGATCCTCATGAACAGGTCGTGGACCAGCTCGCGGGTGCATGGAGCCAGGTCCACCCGTAGGGGAGGCCGGTGATGGGGCACGTCGGAGGGGTATGTGGGCATGTAGGCGGCTGACGCGAAGTTCGGCCTGCCTCCCACCGCGAGGAGGAGATTGGCGGCAAGGGCCGCGTGAAGCATCTCCTCGGCGACGATGCTGCGGATCAACAGCGCCGCCTCGGAGGATTGGTCGGCTATCGAGTACATGGCGTAGAGATAGGGGGGGACCGTGGTCAGCTCCACCTTGATGGCGAGCTCGATGTGGTCGCGGAGATCCTGGGGTGTATCGATCGGCATCAGCTCACTACTTCCATCATCCAGACCTCACTCTGCGTAGTCGAGGATCGCCGACCACAGTCTCAGCCGCTCGTCTCTCACCGCGTCTGAGCTTGGATGCGGCGGGAGCGCACCCGGCGGGCCTTCCAAGGCGATGCCGCGCTCGGCGGCGACCTGTAACAAACGCACTATGACTTCCTGGGCGTGATAGGCAGCGTGCGTGAGGATCCTCATGCCCTCGTCGATGTTCGACGAGTGGACGTCCCCGAGGGCAACGCCGACCATGTGCAAGAGCTCCTCCTCATCCGCCGCCGCAAGGTGGGCTCCCACGAGGTGCGAGATCAGATCGCGACCGGCGGGGATGAGCGGGTCTTCCTGGAGATCGATCCTGATCTTGACCATGGGCTTCGAGGGTAACCAATTGAAGAGACCCCCGGCTTAGCGCCGGGGGTCTCTTTGATTGGTGGAATCCGGTTCAGTTGGCGGAGATCCGCTCCTTGGCCATCCTGGGGGAGGAGACCTCGATTCCCTCGAACTCCTCCTTGCCCCGCGCGACCCAGATCAGTCCGAACCCGCCGATGAAGGACAGCACTGCCAGCCCTGCGAAGGCTCCGGCGAGGCCATAGCCGAGCGCCAGGGTTGACGCGGTCACAGCACCGACACCGAGCTCGGCGAAGAGACCGTGTGAGGTCCCGCTCCATGCCTGCGAGCGGGCAGGGCCCTCGATCGGATGCCGGCGGTCGAAATCGGTCCAGTAGCGGCCGTCGACCTCGAAGTCGTATTTTCCGGCTGCGTAGAGAACGCCGTCGTACTCCACGTCGGCATCGAGCACGACCGTCTGTGTCCCGTGGAGGATGTGGTAGCCGATCGTCGCCATCTGGTACATGTACTCGGTCGGGGTGTTGATCACGGGGTCCCGGTAGTCGAGGTGGGCCTCATTGACCGGGTAACCCCAGTCGTCGCGCAGCAGTGCCAGGATGCTCTGTGCGCCTTCGACGGTGCCGCGGTCCGTCAGCCGCCCCTCGTCGTCGTAGCTCAGCTCGACGCCCTGGGCCTGGCTGAATGCCTGGAGCGACTCCTGGCCATTCCATACCTGGGCGAACGCCACTCCGCCGGCGACGGCGAAGGCCAGCCCGAGCAGTGCTATCACCACTCCGAGCTTTCTGAGTCGGTTTGCCATTGTCTTTCCTTTCTCCTCTGAGAAGGCTTGTGAATCTTTTCACATGATCGGTCGCCCGAGGGCAGACTTCCAGGGACCGACGTCCCGACCGGTCCCACCCATATGGCCTGATGGTCATGGGACCTTTGGGAGACTTCACGCGATCGGCGCCCGAAATCGACAGCAATCCCGTGCTCGGAAGTGCCGCGACCCCGTTTTCTGCCCGTCAGCATTGGCTCTTCTGGGGTGGTGTCTGGTTTCTGCCAATGCCGGTCTGTAGAGCGCCACCTCCGACCCGGGAATGAATGACGAGGGCCCAGCGCTTGCTGGAGGCACACGATGGAACTTGGGCTCACCAGCTTCGCCGAGACGATCCCCGCCACCGATGGCGAACCGGCCGTCACTCACGCCGAGAGGCTCCGCCAGATCGTGGACGAGATCGTCCTCGCCGAGGAAGTCGGCCTGGACGTGTACGGGCTCGGCGAGCACCACCGGACGGACTTCGCATCGTCGGCGCCAGTAGTCGCGCTGGCAGCGGCCGCGGGTCGGACTTCGAAGATAAGGCTGTTCCCCGCCGTGTCGGTGCTGAGCACCG
>JBFFIL010000052.1:0-7778 GCA_041556535.1 Acidimicrobiia bacterium
AGGCGTCGGTGGAACTCGGAGGCGCCCTCTTCGCCCATCCTGACCGTGAACAGGAACCCGGGTGGATCGAAGGGCTGGTCGGGAGAGGCCTCTCGTGCCGCCTGGTCGAGGATGAACTGGAGGCGACTCATGCCGCCGTAGTCGAAACGAAGACGGTCGTAGGTCAGCCCGTAGAACCTTTCGACGACCGCACGGACCGGGCGCTCGCTGACGACTTCGATGAAGCCGGCTTGACGGAGCACCTTCAGGTGATGACCGATCTTGCCGTGGCTCATGTCCGTCATGCGCGCGAGCTCCTTGGCACTGGCGGGGCCGTCCTGAAGTATCCGCAGGATCCGGGATCGGTTGTCGTCAGCGATGGCCTTGAGTCTCCCCGGGGAATCGAGCACCAGCTCGGTCCTTGTATGCAATGACATGTCAGTACATTACGCCAAAACAGAATATTCGCAACCAAGGCTGGTCAGGCCTTTTGAGTGTCGGGAATCCGATAGTCGTGGATAAGGGGTCGAGTCCGATGAGTTGCCCCGGCGGTACAGCCCACGGATGGAGGAGAAGATGGCCTATTCAGCAGACGACACCGCCCTCGTCGTGACCGACCCACAGAACGACTTCCTGAGTCCCCAAGGAGTCACCTGGGAACTGGTCGGTGACTCGGTCAAGGAAAACCAGACCGTCGAGCACATCGAGGAGCTCTTCCAGGCCGCCAAAGCCGCGGGCCTGCCGGTCTTCGTATCTCCCCACTACTACTACCCGACCGACAAGAATTGGCAGTTCGGGGGAACTGTCGAGAATCTGATGCACGACATCAACATGTTCGACCGCAGCGGCGCATTGAGCCTCGACGGCTTCGAGGGTTCAGGTGCCGATTGGGTCGACCCACTCGGCAAGTACGTCGATGACGGAGACACAATCGTGACCAGCCCCCACAAGGTGTACGGGCCCGAGACGAACGATCTGGCTCTTCAGCTGAGGAAGAGGGGCATAGACAAGGTGATACTGGCCGGGATGTCGGCCAATCTCTGCGTCGAGGCTCACATGAGACAGCTGACCGAAGACGGGTTCGAAGTGACAGTGGTCAAAGACGCGACAGCCGGGGCCCGGCATCCAGAGTTGGGGGACGGCTATCAGGCTGCCCTGGTCAACTTCGGGTATATCGCCTCGGCCGTGGTCACCACCGACGAGGTCGTCTCCACCTTCGAGTAGGCCCGGAGCCCGTATCGACCTGTCCACGAGGCCGGCCCCAGCACCCCGGTCTCGGAGGTACCCTCACCTGATGGGGTTCCTGTGGTGGTTCGCCGTCGTCGCCCTTGCCGAGATGGCCACTTTCTTCTGGGTGAGCTCGGAGATCGGGCTGGGCGCGGCGATATTCATCGCGCTGTCGACCGCGTTCGTCGGCGCCTATCTGGTTCGACGCTCGGGCGTGGCGGTCTGGCGCCGTCTCCGCGCCCGTGTCAAAGAACAGCGCATCCCCGGCCGTGAGCTCGTCGCCGGGGTGGCGGTACTGGTTGCGGGCGCGTTCCTGATCTCGCCCGGCTTCATAACCGACATTCTCGGGTTCCTCTTGCTGGTCCCGTGGGCCCAGGACCGCCTCTACGAGATGGTCACCGCCCGGTTCTCGGCGAGATTCGCGGGTCTGAGGGCGGCGGGGGACTCGCTTCGGGGCGCGGTCGAGGGTGACTGGGGCACCGAGGTCACAGACATCGTCGATATCGAGGAAGTCGACTAGGTCCGATGGGCGACACGGCAGCACCCGACGACGGCTCCGCCGGCCTCCCCACAGACCTCTCCGTTCTGGAGCCAATGCTCGGGTCGTGGAGCGGGACCAGTTCCGGGGTGTTCGGGACCGCCAAACTCGAGCGCACCTGCGAGTACGTGCTGGACCGCCGGTTCATCCGCGTCGCCACCAGGTCGGTCTCCGACGACGAGGTCCACGAGGACATCGGCTTCTTCAGCTACGACAACGAGCGCAAGACCCTCGTCTTCCGCGAGTTCCACAACGAGGGATACGTCAACCACTACGTCCTGGTGGGAGCCCAGGATGGGGTTCTCACCTTCGACTCCGAGCACATCGAGAACCCATACGACCCGACCCTTCGCGCCCGGACCGTCATCACACTCGGCAGCCCGCCCTCCGAGACATTGGAACTGTCCACCAACGGCAAGCCGCTCAGGGTCTGCGTTTCGGTGGAGTTGCACCGACGCGGCTGAGCGTCCTCAGTCGGCGGCCAACCCGGCGTACAGCATCTGCTCCAGTTCCTCCAAGAGCGCTGCGTCACCCGGCGGAACGAGAGGGAAAGCGAAGTAGGCGACCATATCGAGGGCCCGATCGACCCAGACCTTGGCGTAACCCCCACCCACCCATCCATATGCTCCTGAGGCGCTGCGGAGCGCCGCGCCGTAACCCCAGCCGAGTCCCGGCAGTGGGATGAGATCGCCGACCTGATCGGTCATCATGGTCTCGACTGTCGGAGGCGACAGCAGTAGGGCTGCACCGACCGAGCCTCCCTCGAGAAACAGCCGGCCAAATCGAAGGACGTCGGCCGCCGACGCCTGGACGCCACCTCCGCCGTGAAAGAACCTGGACCGCGGAAACTCCTCTCCCATGGCCCTCTCGAGGACCAACTCACCGTCGGCCATCCGATAGAAGGCGGGCAGCCGATGTTTCTTCTCATCGGGCAGATAGAAGAAGGAGTCCTTCAGCTCGAGAGGCCGGAAGATCCGGTCGGTCATGAACTCCTCGAGGGTCTGCCCGCTGACCACCTCGACCATGGCGCCAAGCACCTCGTAGGAAGCCCCGGTCATCCCGTAGGCGAACCCCTTCCCGGGATGGGATTGGAGAGGCAGCGCCGCCAAGGCTCTCGCGAGATGTCCCGTGGTCGTCTTCCCGGAGTGGGCGTTCCAGGCCTCCCAGAATCGATCGCCGTCAACCGTCAGCCCACCGGTGTGCGTCAGCAGATGATGGATCGTGACCGGCGATTCGGGGGAAACCAGCCCGGCGTCGTCTTCGACCATCAGCTCGCCGAACTCAGGGATGTAGTCAGAGACCGGGTCGTCGACACCGATGTTGCCGTCCCCGACGAGGAGCATCACCGCGGTCGCGGTGTACATCTTCCCGGCCGATGCCAGAGGGATGATGGCGTCCTCCCGCATCGGCGTCCCGGGACCCATCTCGCCGGATGTGGCAAGCCATTCGATCTCGCCCTCCAGACCGAGCGCGCCTATCGCCGAAGGGATCCGCCCCGACTCGACGGACCTGTCGAGCATCTCTTGCAGCTTGCCCGTCGCGTTCCCAATCGTCGCCTTTTGACCTGCCATCGTCTCAGAGGCGCCCGATCCGGTCGACCAGGAGGTCGTAGAAGCCTTCGTCGTCGATCTCCCTCATGACCATTGCGTTCGGCAGCTTTTCGGTGACGCCCCACCAGTCGATCACGGTCATCCCGTGGGCGGGGCCCGCATCGGTGACCATCTCGACGTTGACGTTACGACCCCCGAAGAGGTCGGGGGCGATCAGGTAGGCGATGACGGTTGGATCGTGCAACGGCCCGCCCTCGATCCCGTACTTCTCGATGTCCCATCTGTCGTAGAAGTCGAGCATGCCGGCGACGCTTCTCCCAGCGGGCGTGCCCAGGTCGCTGAACCTCTGCAGGCGGTCAGGCGTCGTCAGTGCCTTGTGGGTGACGTCGAGGGGCATCATCACGATGGGTACTCCGCTCGTGAACACGATGTGAGCCGCATGAGGGTCGACGAGCATGTTGAACTCTGCTGCCGGCGTCGTGTTGCCGCCCTCGAAGAACCCGCCGCCCATCATGACGATCTGCTCGAGGTTCTCGGTGATCGACGGTTCCCGCTGGAAGGCGAGCCCGACATTGGTCACCGGCCCCAGGGTGCACAGCGTGACTGGCGATGCGTGGCCGGTCACTATCTCGATGATCCGATCGACAGCGTGGCCAGGCGACTCGGCGATGCCCGGGGGCGGAAGGTCGGCCCCGTCGAGGCCGGTGACCCCGTGCACGTACTCGGCCGTGCGAAGCTCGTTGACCATTGGCCGCGACGCCCCCCGGTAGACGGGCACATCGGCTCGATTCGCCAGCTCGACCAGCCGCAGGGTGTTGTCGACGGTCCGGTCGATGGGGACGTTGCCTGCGACGGCCGTCAGCGCGAGGACATCCAACTCCTCCGGTGAGGCGAGTGCGGCGAGAATCGCCACCGCATCGTCCTGGCCTGGGTCTGAGTCGATGATGATCGGGCGTGCGATCCCCGGAGCGTAACTACTCGCCGAGAAGTGATTCGACCTGGGCGAGTGTGGGAAGCGAGGGTTGAGCCCCGTGTTTGGTGGCTGCCAGGGCGCCGGCGACGACGCCCCACTTCGTCGCGGTCAGGAGATCTGACCCGCGAGCCAGGCCGTAGGCCAGTGCGCCGCAGAAGGCGTCTCCCGCCCCGGTGGTATCCACCGCGTCGACTCGTGGCGCGGGCACCGGGATGGAGGAACCGTCGGCGACGACGACGGCACCGCGTGCCCCGAGAGTCACGACGCCCGGGCAATCGACTCCGATAGCCGCTACGGCTGCTGGCACCTCCTCCTCTTTCGCCGGCTCGGCGAAACCGGCCAGGGCAGCCAACTCGGACCGGTTGGGGACGAGAACGTCGACACGGTCCACCAGATTGCCGGGAAGATGCTGTGCCGGAGCGGGATTCAGACAGAAGGTGCCCTCTGCGATCCCGGCGGCCGCGGCCGCGGTCTCCGGTGGAATCTCGAGTTGGGCCAGGACCACTGCAGCTCCCGCGATCTGGTGGGCGTGGGCGGTCAGATCCTCCGGTGTCAGCGAGAGGTTGGCTCCCGGGCTGACAACGATCGTGTTCTCTGCCGAGGAGTCGACCGTTATCACCGCGAGACCTGTGGGGATGGCCGGTCGGACCGCCACTCCCGACGTGTCCACCCCTTCGGCCTCGAGCGCCGCCACCATTTCTCGGCCCCGGTCGTCGTCGCCAACTGCGCCGATCAGAGCCACCGAACCGCCGAGCCTGGCGACGGCCAGCGCCTGATTGGCACCCTTGCCTCCTCCGGCTGTGAGGTGGCTCGTGCCGAGAACCGTCTCGCCGGGCCGGGGCAGACGAGGCGCGTGGACGGTCAGATCGTGGTTGAGAGAGCCGACCACCACGACGTCGAATCGGTCCCCGCCTGCCATGCCTAGCCGTCAACCGGGTCGAGGCGAAGAGTGCTGCGACGAATCTCGTCCAGGGCCACTTCGGGCGTGGACCCGTGACCAGGGCACCCGGCGAAGAATCCTCCACCCGTGGAGCCGACCGGCCCTGCCGCCTCCGGTGTCAAACCCCTCATCCGTCCGTGTACTGGTCCAGCCAGGCTCTCAATGCGGCGCGTTCTCCCTGGGTCATGCGGGTGATGTTGGCGAGCGGCATCGTCTCGGTGTCGACCGCCATGGCCCGGATGAGGGCAGCCTGGCCTGTCATCTGCTCCGATGTGTCGAAGACGATGTCCTTTGGGGGAACCAAGAAGCCGGGCTGGGTCGGTGTGTCCGAGTGGCACGCAACGCATCGTGTCTGGATGATCGCCACGCCGTCGTCGAAGGAGACGTCCGACGGAGTTGGCACCGTGCTCGAGGCGGGGAGGGTGACCGCGGCCAGGACGACCATCCCGATCGCAGCCAGTGGCATCAGCCATGCGTTGCGATGCCCCTGGCCCCGGAGGTTGAACCAATGCCGGATGGCTGCGCCGATGAGGATCAGGCCGCCGAGGATGGCCCAGCCCCAGTCGTGGCCGTAGGTGAACGGGAAGTGAGAGCTGATCATGATGAAGAGGACCGGCAAAGTCATGTAGTTGTTGTGCAACGACCTCTTGGCGGCGTGTTCGCCCAATGACAGATCGGGCTCGCGGCCCTGTTCCATCGCAGCGACCAGCTCCTTTTGGGCGGGAATGATGACGAAGAAGACGTTTCCAGCCATCAGCGTTCCCAGCATGGCGCCGACGTGGATGTAGGCGGCGCGGCCGCTGAAGACGGCAGACAACACGATGGCCACCCCGGCGACCAGAACCAGTGAAAGGGCCCCGAACCAGACGGGCTGGTCCAACAGGCTGGACTTTGAGATGAACTCGTACACGACCCAGCCCAGGAACAGCACTGCCAACCCTATGAGTGTTGCCTCCACCGCATTGAGGTCGGCTTTGGACGGATCGATGACAAAGAGCTCCGCGTCCAGGTAGAAGACGAGGACGAGCAGCGAGAAGCCGCTCAGCCACGTGGTGTAGGCCTCCCACTTGAACCAGTGGAGCGTCTCGGGGAGCTTCGACGGGCTCTCGTATTTCAAGACCCGATAGAACCCGCCGCCGTGGACCGCCCACAGCTCGGCATCAGACCCGTCGACCAGGTCCTCGGTGTGTCGAACGTGGTTGTTCAACCAGACGAAGTAGAAGGAAGTGCCTATCCACACCACGCCGGCGACGACGTGAAGCCACCGGAGCCCGAGGTGGAGCCAATCGGCGAGATGGGCGTCGAGCATCGATCCGACTCTATGGCGCATCCCTCCTGCGGCGCGGGCACATCGGGGCAATCCCCGATCGACCGATCCGTCGGCGTCCCGTACATCTGGGCTTGGACAGGACGAGACGTGGCCGAACAGGCCCTCCACGAGGAGAAGACAATGACACTCCAAGCACCAGAGAAGGAAAAAGCCCGAGACGTGTACGGCGGACCCAAGCCGAGGCGCTGGATCCGACGCACGGTCGCCGTAATCGGCGTGATCCTGGTGATCGCCTACCTGGCGGTTGCATGGATCGTGGCCGGCCGGGTGATCGACAGTCTCCGGGTGAGCCCGGCATCCATCGAATACGACACCGACGTGATCTTGGTGAGCGAAACCGAGATCACGATCGGTGTGCCGGACGAGGATTCGGTCGAGGCCGATCGGGACGCCGTCATGGGTCTCCGTTGGGACGGTGGCTACGGCCGGGTTGGCCCCGCAACATCGTTCGACGATGAGACCGAGACCAGGCCGTTCAGCCTGATCACGGGGGTCCTGCCGCCACTGGGGGCCGACATCGCCGACTTCGACAGCTTCGCATTCCCCACGGATCCGACCGCAGCAGGGTTCGATTACGAGACGGTCACGTTCCAGTCGGATCTGGGCGAGTTGGAGGCGTGGCATTTCCCGGGCGAGAGCGATACCTGGATAATCGCCGTCCACGGCCTCGGTTCGGACCGGCCCGAGTTCCTTCGTATGGTCGACGCCACCGCCGACCTCGACCATCCGATCCTGGCGATCCGCTATCGAAACGACCCCTCTTCACCTGCGACCGAAGGATCCCTGGTCCTGGTCGGCCAGGAGGAGTACCGGGATGTCATGGCGGCCGTCGACTTCGCCCTCGCCAACGGCGCCACGGACGTCGTGCTGTACGGGCCGAGCATGGGCGGAGCCTTGACGCTGTCGTATGCACTCGAAGAGAGCCGCGACGTGATCAGCGGCCTGATCCTCGAGGCGCCTGTTGCCGATATGCGGGAGCTGGTCAGCCTCCGATCCGGCGAGGCGCTTCCGGTGGGCGGAGTCCTGGGAGACTCGATCCTCGGCGTCGCTCGGCTCATCGCCAGCATCCGAACCGGGGTCGACTTCGACACCGTCGACTACGTGGACAGGGCGGGCGATCTCGACGTCCCGATCTTGCTGTTCCACGGCATGGACGACCCGAAGGTCCCGTTCGCCATTGGTGAGGGACTCTTCCAGGCGAGACCAGACCTGATCGAGTTCCACGTTGTGGCTGGCGGCGC
>JBFFIL010000053.1:0-7756 GCA_041556535.1 Acidimicrobiia bacterium
TTCCATCGGGAACTGCTGATCGAGGAGCATTCCGATGAGGAGGGCGAGCCCGTCGGTCGCCAGCAGTCGGTTGGCCTCATCGGACTCCGTGAAGTTCAGTCGGTCGGGTCTCTCCATCCGGGCAAACTACCCCGGTCGTCAAACCACGCGGAGCGCAGCGAGATCGACCAACATTGACTCTCGATGGGTGACATCTACATAGTCGACGCCTGTCGCACCCCGATGGGAAAACTCGGCGGCCAGCTCGCCCTGGTCAGACCCGACGACCTTGCCGCGCACGCCGTCTCTCGGCTCATGGCGAGGAATCCCGAACTCGATCACGATCGGATCGAGGACATTCAATGGGGTGCCGCGAACCAGGCCGGCGAGGACAATCGGAACGTGGCGCGGATGGCCGGGCTCCTGGCCGGGCTGCCGATCGGGGTGGCCGGCGTCACAGTCAACCGTCTCTGCGGGTCTGGTCTCCAAGCGGTCGTGTCGGCCGCCCACGCCCTGGCGGATGGCTGGGGAGACGTGATGATCGCTGGCGGCTCGGAGTCGATGAGTCGGGCCCCGTATGTCACCCTCAAGGCCGAGAGCGGTTTCCCCAAGGGTGTCCCCGAGTCGGCGGACACGGTCTTGGGCTGGCGCCTGGTCAACTCGCGCATGCGAGAGATGTACCCACCCATCACGCTTGGCATGACGGCCGAGGTGGTCGCCGAGAAGCACGGGATCAAACGGGAGGACCAGGATGCGTTCGCGCTGAGGAGCCACCAGCTTGCGCTCGCTGCCGCCGATGCCGGGAAGTACGACGCCGAGATCGAGCCGATGGAGGTTCCCGCCGACCCCAAACGCCGCACAACAGCCGTCATCGCGAGGGACGAAGGCCCTAGACCCGACACCTCATTGGAAGCGCTATCGAAGCTCCCCGCGATCTTCAGGGAAGGAGGGTCGGTCACCGCAGGCAACTCTTCCCCGATGAACGACGGTGCCGCTTCCCTGCTGGTCGCCACCGAGAAAGGCCTGGTCGAGAACGGGCTCACCCCGATGGCCAGGATCGTTTCCTCGGGGGCGGCCGGCGTTCATCCCGACGTCATGGGAATCGGGCCCGTCCCGGCCACCGAAAAGGCCCTGGCCAGAGCCGGGCTGTCCGTGGATGACCTCGACCTCGTCGAAATGAACGAGGCTTTTGCGTCGCAGTCCGTGGCCTGTGTGCGGCTTCTCGACATCGATCCCGAGAAAGTGAACGTAAACGGCGGGGCAATCGCCATAGGCCATCCCCTCGGAGCATCGGGGGCACGGATCCTGGTGACGCTCGTCCACGAATTGGCCCGACGCGAGGCCCGATACGGGCTGGCCACCATGTGCATCGGCGTCGGACAAGGGATTTCGATGGTCGTCGAGCGTGTCTGAGGGCCCGCTCGAAGGAGCGATCGTCGTCGAATTCGGCAACCTCATCGCTGCGCCCTACGCAGCCATGCTTCTTGCAGATCTCGGAGCGCGTGTCGTCAAGGTCGAGCCGCTCACCGGCGACCTGGGCCGAGGCTTCGGCCCTTTCGCTAATGGCGAGTCCATCTTCTTCATGGCCGTCAATCGCGGAAAGGAATCGTTGGCGCTGGACACGAAGGACTGGGTTTCCAAGAGAGTGCTGGACAACCTGGTGCGGAAGGCCGACGTCCTTCTCCACAATCTCAGGCACGGCGCCATGGGCCGCCTCGGCTTCGACGAGCCCCGCGCACGGGAGCTAAACCCGACACTGATCTATGCCACGATCTCGGCTTTCGGTGCCGATGGGCCGTATGCGAGACGGCCCGGCGTCGACGTCGTATTCCAGGGTGAGTCGGGGATGATCTCACTCACCGGACACCCCAAGGACGACCCTCACAAGACGGCCACGACGATCGGTGACTACGTAGCCGGCACAAACGCGGCCCTTGCGATCGCTGCCGCTCTCGCGGAGAGCCCGCGCCGGGGCCGGCTTGTCGAAATCTCGCTCAGGGACGGTCTCATGGCGGTCCAGTCCGGGTGGAACGCACTCGCATTCTCCAGCCACTCCCAGCCGGAGCGGACCGGGACGGCAAGTCCCTATCTGGCGCCAAACCAGGTCTTTCAGGCGGCAGACGGCCCGTTCACACTCGCCATCGTCTCCGAGCGTCACTTCGAACTGCTCGCCGACGCCCTCGAGAGACCGGATCTGATTCTGGACTTCCCTACCAACGAGGACCGGATGGCTCGTCGCGACTCGCTGGCGCGAAAGCTCTCCAGCGTCTTCAAGACCGAGAAGGTCGAGCACTGGGTGGGGCTACTGGACTCAGCGGGACTTCCCGTCGGAAGGATCCTGACGATCCACCAGGCCTTCGACGATCCCCAGGCGAGGCACAACGAGATGCTGGTGGAGTTCGAGCACCCGGTGGCTGGGCACGTTCGCTCCACCGGGTCACCGCTGCGGTTCGATGGGACACCGTCACGGGCCAAGGGGATTCCGCCGCTGCTCGGTGAGCACACGAGGTCGATTCTCTCGGAGGCGGGCGTGGACGACGGCACGATTTCGACCATGATCGCCGAGGGCAGGGCCGTGGAGCCGTCTTGAACATCTACACGGCGGCCGAAGTCGGTGACGACTGGGGAGAGGTCCGAGCCGAGCTCGAACGGGCATTCGAGTTCAGCCGCCGCTCCGCCCAGGCCGAACAGTCGTTTGTGTACGTGGTTCGCCTCGACCACCTCCTGGGACGGCGCGGAGCCGGCAACGCAATGGTCGCGACCGGGCTCCTATCCGCGGCGAGAACCGCTGCGATCGAGGGCTCGAGAAAACAGTGGACCGCCAACGTCGTCGCCCACGACGACGACACCGACCCCGGCCTGGTGAAGCATTGGGCCGAGAAGATGGCGTCGGACCCCGAAGGAGTCACCGGTGAACTGATCAGGCTCGGGTCAGCGCACCTGGGGAAGGCACTTCCATGAACGGTGCGGTTGTGGTGACCGGCGCAGCTCGTGGCATTGGGCGCTCGATTTCGGAGCGACTCGCCGCCAACCCGTCCTTCGTGGTGATCGGGGCCGACCTCTCACCAGACCTCGCGGCTACCGACGGCATCGTTCCCGTTGAGGTCGACCTCACGACGGACGACGGCATTGCCGCGGTACGTGAAGCGGTCGAATCGGCCGGGGTGCCGTTGCTGGGCCTGGTTAACAACGCCGGAATCACCCGTGACGCCCGACTCATCAACATGACGGACGACGACTTCGGCTCTGTCCTCGACGTGAACCTCGGGGCAGCGTTCCGGCTGTCCGTCGAACTGGCCCCTCTCCTGGTCGAGGGCGGGTCCATCGTCAATATCTCGTCCCGCGCCTACCTGGGAAACTTCGGCCAGTACAACTACTCGATGTCGAAGGGTGGTCTCGTCGGGATGACACGTGCAATGGCGCTGTCTCTGGCGCCGCATGCCCGGGTCAACGCGATAGCCCCAGGCCTGATCGGGACGGAGATGGCGATGGCCATCCCCGAGGACGTCCTCGAGAAGATGATCTCGGCAATCCCCCTCGAGCGGATGGGGTCGCCCGACGAGATCGCGAACGTCGTCTGGTTCTTGCTCACGCCACTCTCGTCCTACGTGACGGGCCACGTGCTCGTCGTGGGCGGGGGCCGCTCCCTCAGCTAGTAGTAGAGCCGGGAGAGCCTCTCCGCGACCATCGCCGGCTTCTCCTGACCCTCGACCTCGGTCACCATCGTCTGCTTCATGTGTATGCCCCCGGGCACCTCGGACACCTCGTCGAGATGCACCCGCAGCCGTATGCGTGACCCGACCGGCACCGGCGCAGGGAATCGAACCTTGTCGAGCCCGTAGTTGACCCCCATCAAAGGGTTGCCAACATCGAGAGGGACCTCGGACGCCATAGCCACCGTCAATGAGAGAGTCAGGAATCCGTGGGCAATCGTCCCTCCGAACGGTGTCTGGGCAGCGAGCTCAGGATCGACGTGGATGAACTGATGGTCGTCGGTCGCCTCAGCGAAGGCATCCACCCGTTCCTGGGTGACTTCTTGCCAGCCGCTCACGCCCAGCTCCGTTCCCGCCAAACCCCGCAATCTCTCCAATACTTCACTCATGGAGCCGATTGTGTCATGAGTTGAGCAGACGCGCGAAAGTCATCTAGCCTCCCGTCCCATGGCCGACGCAACCAAGCTGATGGTTTGGATCGATCAGGATCTATGCACGGGTGACGGAATCTGTGAGGAGATCACCCCCGACGTCTTCGTGGGACGCGACGACGGGCTCTGGGTAGTCAAGGAGGAGTCGAAGTACTTCGGCAATACAGTCGTGTTCGACGGCGAGCAGGCGCCCGAGGGCGCACGCGGCCTGGCACGGGTCCCCGACTCCCTGATCGAGGATGTGATCGAGTCAGCCGAGGAGTGCCCGGGCGAGTGCATCATGATCGAGCCCTACCAGGAGTCGGCCGTCCACTCCGCCTGAGTCCGCCGAACCCCTCCGCAAACTACCCTCGCCGATCATGCAGGTGATCCGCACGCGCCTCGACACGCGGTCAGAGGAATACCTGTCCAACCGCGCCGCCATGGAGGAGAAGCTCGCCGAGTTCGAGCGCCTGCAGGAACTGGCGCGCCAGGGCGGAGGCGAGAAATACGTCCGCCGCCACAGGGACCGCGGAAAGCTGTTGGCCAGGGAGCGAATAGACCTCCTGGTCGATCGCGACTCACCGTTCCTGGAGCTCTCCACGCTCGCCGCCTGGGGCACCGAAAAGCCGCTGGGTGCCAACATCGTCACGGGCATCGGCGTCATCAACGGCGTCGAGTGCGCCATCCTGGCAAACGACCCCACCAGCCAGGCCGGAGTCTTCAACCGCTACACGCTCTCGAAGTCGCTGCGAATCATGGACATAGCGATGGAGAACAGACTCCCCCTCGTCAACCTCGTCGAGTCGGGCGGCGCCGACCTGCCCGATCAGGCCGACGTCTTCCTGGTGGGGGGCAAGTGGTTCCGCAACCTCACCCGGCTCTCGAAACAGGGCATTCCCACTGTTGCAATCGTCATGGGCAGCTCGACAGCCGGAGGCGCCTACTTCCCGGCCATGTGCGACTACGCGGTGATGGTCAAGGAGCAGGCGAAGGTCTTCCTGGGCGGGCCTCCGCTGGTCAAAATGGCAACCGGGGAGGAGTCCACCGACGAGGAGCTGGGTGGTGCCGAGATGCACTCCAAAGTGTCCGGCCTCTCCGACTACTTCGCCGAGGACGAGAACGAGGCCATCAGGATGGGACGGGACATCATCGGTCACATCAACTGGCGGAAACAGGGTTATGGCCCGACGCGGACCCCCGACGAACCCGTTCACGACCCGGACGAGATCCTCGGTGTCATCCCAGCCGACCTACGCGTCCCCTTCGACATGCGTGAGATCCTCGGCCGGGTTCTCGATGGATCGCGCCTCGAGGAGTACAAGGCCGCTTACGGGACGTCGATCCTCAACGGATGGGGATCGCTTCACGGGTATCCGATCGGGGTCATAGCCAACCAGCAGGGCGTCATCTTCGCCGAGGAGGCGCAGAAGTCGACGGAGTTCATCCAGCTGTGCAACCGGTATGACACCCCGATTCTCTTCATCCACAACACGACCGGGTACATGGTCGGCAAGGACTACGAGCAGCGGGGGATCATCAAGGATGGGGCGAAGATGATCAACGCCGTCGCCAACTCCGAGGTGCCGCACATCTCACTCATGGCGGGCGTCTCCTACGGAGCGGGCAACTACGGCATGTCGGGTCGGGCCTATGAGCCCCGGTTCGTCTTCGGCTATCCCAACCACAAGGTCTCGGTGATGGGGGCCAGACAGCTCGCGGGTGTGATGTCGATCGTCGCTCGGCAGTCGGCGGCATCGCGAGACGAGGACTTCGACGAGAAGGCCGACGCCGCCCGCAACGCCGCCCTCGTGGAGCAGATGGAGCAGGCCGAGATGGCCTACTACTCGACGGCGAGGGTCAGGGACGACGGGCTCATCGATCCGAGAGACACGAGAACGGTGTTGGGGATCGCCCTCTCGGCGATCCACTCGGCACCCGTCCGAGGAACAGATCGCTTCGGCGTCTTCAGAATGTGAGATGACCATCGAGAAGGTGCTGGTTGCCAACCGGGGAGAGATCGCGCGCCGGGTCTTCCGGACCTGCCGGGCCATGGGCATCGCCACTGTCGCGGTCTACTCCGAACCCGACCATGGCGAGCCCCACATGCTCGAAGCGGACGAGGCGGTGGCGTTGACCGGATCCACCCCGACGGGCACCTACCTCGACATCGAGGCGATCATCTCCGCCGCGAAGGAGACGGGAGCCGACGCCATCCACCCCGGTTACGGGTTCCTCGCCGAGAGCGCCGCCTTCGCCCGGGCGGTCCTGTCGGCCGGCCTCGTGTGGATCGGGCCGGCACCCGAATCGATCGAGATCATGGGGTCGAAACTGGAGTCGAAGCGGGTGATGGACGAAACGGGGGTGCCAACGCTTGCCGCTATCCGGATCGATGATGACACCGAGCCTGCCGATGCCGCCGGGCGGCTCGGCTACCCCGTCCTGGTGAAGGCCTCGGCGGGAGGGGGAGGCAAAGGCATGAGAATCGTCGAGTCTCCCCAGGCTCTCGCTGACGCAATCGATGGGGCCAAACGCGAGTCGCTAGCGGCGTTCGGCGACGACACGGTGTTCCTGGAGCGCTACCTGGTGGCCCCGCGTCACATCGAGATCCAGGTATTCGGGGATACCCAAGGGAATGTCATCTCCCTGTTCGAGAGAGAGTGCTCGATCCAGAGGAGACACCAGAAGATCATCGAAGAGTCGCCATCGCCCGCTCTCGACGAGGTCACGAGGGACGCGATCAGTGCGGCGGCACGGGAAGCGGCACGGGCCGTCGACTACGTGGGCGCCGGCACGGTCGAGTTCCTCTTCCAGGACGGAGCGTTCTACTTCCTGGAGATGAACACGCGTCTGCAGGTCGAGCACCCGGTGACAGAGTTGCTCACGGGCCTCGATCTGGTCGAACTCCAACTGAGAGTCGCCAATGGGGAAGCCCTCGACCCCGCACCGAAGACGACATCGGGTCACGCCATCGAGGCGAGGCTCTACGCAGAGGACCCGCTGAACGACTTCCTGCCGGTTACTGGCCCCATTCACCGGTTCCGGTTGGAAGAGACCGAAGGCATAAGAGTCGACTCGGGCGTCGAAGACGGGTCGACCGTCTCGGTCCATTACGACCCGATGCTCGCGAAGGTCATCGCCCATGCGCCCACCCGGCGCGCCGCAGCCGGCCTTCTCTCCTCGTCGCTTCGCAAGGCGCAGATCCACGGGGCAACCAACAACCTGTCACTGCTGGTGCGGATACTCGAGCATGACGAGTTCCTCGCCGGCGACACCGACACCCACTTCCTCGATCGGAACGACCCCTCGGAATTGAGCGTGCCCCTGGCCGATGCCGGCCAGGAGAGTCTCGCTGCGGTGGCAGCCGCCATCGCTGATCAGGCGCACGCCCGCTCGGAAGCCGTCGCCCTGGCAGGCCTGCCTTCGGGATGGCGGAACATGGCGGGAAGCCTCCAACAGCGAGACTACGAGGGTTGGCACGGACGGCACACGATCCGGTATTCGATCGATCGTGGTGGCATTGACGTCGACGGGTTGGGAGAGGTGTTTGTCTCCGAAGGGCGGGCCGACGGCGCCACCCTCGAGGTGGGCGCCACGGAGCACGAGTTCGCGGTCGCGAGGTATGGCGAGTTGCGATTCGTCGACGGCCCAGAA
>JBFFIL010000054.1:0-7740 GCA_041556535.1 Acidimicrobiia bacterium
CGTCCATGAATGATCTTCAAGCACTCGAGAGCGCGTACGTCCGCGACGACATGCCGGACTTCCGCGCCGGTGACAACGTCAAGGTCCACGTCCGCGTGGTCGAGGCGGGGCGGGAACGCACTCAGGTGTTCGAGGGCGTCGTCATCGCCCGCAACGGGACCGGACCGCGGGCGTCCTTCACGGTTCGGAAGATGAGCTTCGGTGTGGGCGTCGAGCGTGTCTTCCCCCTTCACGCGCCGATCATCTCCAAGATAGAGGTGGTCCGCAAGGGAGATGTCCGGCGCTCCAAGCTCTACTTCCTCCGTGACCGGGTCGGCAAGTCGGCCCGCATCAAGGAGCTACGGGACTGACTTCCCCCGACTCCGAGAACGGTCTCCTCAGTGAGACCTCCGAGGAGACCGAAGAGGAGACACCCAAGAGGAAACGGTCTTTCTGGGCCGAGTTGCCGGGCCTGCTGCTCATGGCCCTCGTGATAGCCGTCCTCATCAAGACGTTCCTCATCCAGCCATTCTGGATCCCGTCCGAGTCGATGCTCCCGACCATCGAGGTGAACGACCGCGTCATGGTCAACAAACTCGCCTATCAGTTCGGGGAGCCGAAAAGGGGCGACATCGTCGTGTTCAGAGACCCGGCGGAGGGTGAGATCGATGAGACGTTCCCCGAGGCAGTGGTTCGCTCTGTGCTCGAGGCCGTTGGCGTGAGGACCCGAGGGCACGACGATCTGATCAAGCGGATCATTGGCCTTCCCGGAGAGACCGTGCTGATCGAGGACAACCACGTGCTGATAGACGGCACGGCGATCGACGAGCCGTATCTGGCAGAGCTGACCATGGCCGACGACGGCCCGTTCGTGCTCGGGCACGACGAGGTCTTCGTCATGGGAGACAACCGGAACTTCAGCTTCGACTCACGGGGGTTCGGGCCGATCTCACTTGAGGACCTCATCGGTCGGGCCTTCATCACCATTTGGCCTCCGGAGAACTTCGGAGACGTCTGACCCCCGTCGAGAGGTCTGGCAATTCCCTGCGGATTCGCGTAGTTGTTAGCGCGAGGCCGGGCATATGATCGCCAGGTCCCGTTTGTGTGAGGAGACCAGTGGAAGAAGACCTGGAGCGGTACGAGTCCGAGGTGGAGCTGAAGCTCTACAAGGAGTACCACGACGTCCTCCCCATGTTCGCCTATGTAGTGGAGACCGAGCGTCGCTTCTACCTGGCAAACGAGGTAAACGTCGAGGTGCGGGAGGCCAACGGTTCCATCTTCTTCGAGGTGGAGATGAACGACGCATGGGTGTGGGACATGTTCCGACCGGCGAGGTTCCTGGAGCACGTCAAGGTCCTGACGTTCAGGGACGTCAACGTCGAGGAGCTGGAGAAGGCCGACATCTCCCTGTAGACCCTCGGCGCGCGGTGGGTCAGGCCGGTGAGACCCTCGCTGCCTGGTTCTTGAGCGAAGCAGGGGTACGAACGCTCGCCCGAAACTTCACGGTGGATGGCGGCGAGATCGATCTCCTGGCGGTGGACGGTTCAGAGCGTGTCGCGGTCGAGGTGCGCACCGTCACCGGCCGCACAGACCCCATCGACGCGATCGGTGAGGAGAAGAGATTTCATGTCCGGAGCCTTGCCTCGCAGATAGGTGCCGACAGGGTTGACTTCGTAGCGATCCGTCTCGATCTGCTCGGCTTCGATGTCCATTGGCTTCCAGGCGGGTAGTGGCCGACAGCCCTCTAACGTCTGCGCGATGAGTGGCGGCGAGCCGGCGATCACTGTCTCCGGCCTGGAGAAGCGGTACGGGAAGGTCGAAGCCCTGCGCGGGCTGGACATGGAGGTCCCGAAAGGGAAGGTCACCGGGTTCGTCGGCCCCAACGGCGCAGGGAAGACCACCACTTTCCGAGCTCTCCTCGGGCTAACACGGCCCTCGGCCGGAGAGATCGAGGTGCTGGGACACCCGGTGCCAGAAGGCCTTCCCGCGATCACCAAGAGGGTGGGTGCGATCATCGAGGAGCCGGGTCTCATCAAGGCCCTCTCGGGCATGGTCAACCTCGAGATCGCCGCCGACACCTTGGGGTTCGGTCACTCCGACGTTGGCACATTGCTGGAATTCGTGGGACTCAGCGCCGACGCGAACCGCAAGGTCAGCGGGTATTCGAAGGGGATGCGCCAACGTCTGGCCCTGGCCGCGGCTCTACTCGGTCATCCCGAGCTGTTGATCCTCGACGAGCCACTCGACGGCCTGGACCCGGCCGGCCAAAAGCAGGTCCGCAGCCGACTCAGGAGTCTCGTGGGCGAAGGAAAGACCGTCGTGGTGTCCAGTCACGACTTGTCGGACATCGAGACCCTCGCAGACCACATCGTGGTCATCGACAAGGGGCGCCTCGTGTCCCAGGGGCCGCTGGCGTCACTACTTGACGGAGGGGGTACCCGGGTAGTCCTCGAGGCCTCGGCCCGTGGCCTGGACGTGCTCAGGGCGGCGGGGTTCTCGGTTGTGGCGGACGACCGAGGGCTGGTCGTGGCAAGTGAGGATCGAGAATCGATCGTGAGGGCCCTCGCCGAGTCGGGGTTGTACCCGGGTGAGGTCTCGGCCGAGCGATCGACGCTCGAATCGGTGTTTCTCGGCATAACCGGGGAGGAGGACGAATGAGTCTCATACACGCCGAGTATCTGAAGATCACCCGACGCAAGCTCTTCCCTATGACGCTGCTGGCTGTGGGCGTCCTGATGGCCCTGATCGCCTTCTTCGCGACGGTCTTTGCCGAGGTCGTGCCCGAGATGGGCGGTCTCGCCATCGAGAAGCCCGAGGCGTACGAGTTCGGAGCGCAGCAGGCAGCTTCTCTCACCTGGCTTCCGCTCGTCCTGACCGTGGCGGTGGTCGGGGGCGAGTTCTCGACGAGCGTGTGGGCCACGTCGCTGACCCGAAACCCGAACCGGGTGGCCCACATCGGCGCGAGGCTCGTGATCTTCACGATCGCCTCCTGGCTCGCTTTCGTCTTCGGAGCGGCCGTGTTCGCTGCGATCGTCGCGTTCGCGGGCGCGGGTTCCGGTGGGCCCGAGATCTCCGAGTGGCTCGGCTATCTGTGGAGGTTCGCCGCGATCGCCTTGGCGTGGACTTCGCTCGGGCTTGGAGCGGTGGCCCTGATGCGCTCCATGGTGCTTGCCCTCGTCGCGACCCTCGGCTTCTCCCTGGTGGATAGCACCGTCGCCGTGTTCGTAGATGCCTACGAGCCCTTTTCCCTCACCGCGGCCAGCACCGGTCTGTTCGAGGGAGGCCTGCTCGGAGGCCCGTTCGCGTCCCTGGTTCCGGGCGCGGACCTGACGTCGGGCCAGTCACTGGCGATAGTCGCCGGGTGGACCCTATTCGGCATCTTGCTGACGTGGTGGGGCCTTCAGCGCCGCGACGCCTGAGTGCCGTATCTCTTTCGCAACTCCTTGTGCCAGCAGCCGTGATGCCAGTGACGCCGCGATTCGACCTCGTCGTCGGGGACCACCACGAGGTGAAAGGTTCCCGACGGGATGGTCAGGTCGCACCCGGGGCAGATGTACTCCTTCGCTGCCTGGTACGGCTGGACGGGCGTGACGGTTACGCCGAGAAGATCGCCCATGCGATGACTGCGAGGGTGGCCAGGACGGCAAGCACGACCATGACGATGTCGGCGGCGCTTCGGTCTTGATCCCGGAAAGGGTTGAATCCCACGGGCGCACGGTACTGTCGGAGGGGCATGAGCTGGCTTCAGACCGAAGACGAAGGCGAGATTCGCTGGCTGATCATCGACCGGCCAGATCGGAAGAACGCCGTCCCGTTCACGGGATGGGGTGACCTGCGCGATTCGTTCTTGGACTTCGAGCAATCGGGCCAGCGCGTGTTGATAGTCACGGGGGCGGGCGGCGAGTTCTGCGCCGGAGCCGACCTCGACCCCGAGGGAATGTCCGAAATGACCTCTGTGGCTCATCGTCATGAGCGGATGAAGCTGATCGGCGACGCCGCCATTGCCTTGCACCGCACCACCAAGCCGACCATCGCTGCCGTGGATGGCGTGGCGGTGGGAGCCGGCATGAACCTGGCGCTGGGCTGTGATGTCGTGGTCGCCAGCGATCGGGCGCGGTTTTCCGAGATATTCGTGAAAAGGGGTCTGACGGTCGACTTCGGTGGCACCTGGCTCCTGCCCCGGATCGTGGGATTGCAGAGAGCGAAGGAGCTGGCCCTCTCGGGCAGGATCGTGGGCTCCGATGAGGCGGTGGCGATCGGACTTGCGCTGGAGTCGGTGCCGGTCGACCAGCTCGCTGACAGAGCGCGGGAACTGGCCGTGTCGTTCTTGGGCGGGGCGCCGATAGGGCAGATGTTCTCCAAGCAGACACTGAACGCGTCCTTCGAGTCGAGCTTCGCCGAGGCGATCGGTTGGGAGGGCCAGTCCCAAGCCATCGCGTGGGGGACCGAGGACGTCGTCGAAGGTGTCTCGGCGTTCCTGGAGAAGCGCGAGCCTGACTGGAAGGGCAAGTGAGCGAGCCCAGAAAGGCGTTGGTCACCGGGGCCGCGAGCGGCATCGGGCGAGCCATAGCCCGGCGTCTGGCCGACGACGGGCATCGGGTGCTCTCCGTGGACTCGACCCCTGACCCGGACGGCCCGGGCGTTTCGCATAGAGCCGATCTGAGCACCATCGAGGGGAACAAGTCGTCGGTCGAAGCCGCCCTCTCGGAGTTTGGAGGCCTCGACCTCCTGGTTCCATGTGCGGGGTTCCAACACGTTCAGCCAATCGACGAGTTCCCGGAGGAGAAGTGGGACGGATTGGTGGCCGTGCTCCTGACGAGCCCCTTCCTGTTGGCGAAGTACTCGTGGCCACACCTCAAGGAGTCGGGCCGCGGCTCGATCGTTGTGGTCGCCTCCGCGCACGGGCATGTGGCGTCGCCGTTCAAGGCCGGTTACGTCTCGGCGAAGCATGGCGTGCTGGGACTGGTCAAGGTGCTCGCCCTCGAGGGCGCGGAGCACGGCATTCGAGCGGTCGCCATCAGTCCCGGGTACGTGAGAACCCCGCTGGTCGAGGCACAGATCCCTGCACAGGCCGAGGCACACCGGATGGACGAGGAGTCCGTCCTCAAAGATGTGATCCTCGCCCCACACGCCGTCAAGGAGATGATCGAGCCGTCCGAGGTGGCCGATACGGTCGCCTTCTTGCTGACCGCGGCGGGCAGGTCGTTCACAGGTGTCTCGCTGCCAATGGACATGGGCTGGTCCGCCCGATGACCCCCTAGTTCTCTGCTCGCTCATCCCTTACTTTCCGGTGCATGTATGCGGCCACCAGGTCGGTGGCGCTCGTCGGGGGAGACGTCAGGCCGGTCGACGTGGAAGTTCACGTCGGTCGTCAGAAGGACAACTTCAAGCTCAGCGGTCTCCCGGACACTGCCCTTCGGGAGGCCAAGGAGAGAGTTAGGGCGGCGGTCGTGGCTTCGGGCGCCAACTTCCCGAATCGCTGGGTGACGGTCAACCTCGCGCCCGCCGACATCCCCAAGCGGGGCACCGACTACGACTTGCCCATCGCCCTGGCGGTTCTGGCGGCGAGCAGGGAGATCCCTGAGATGCGCCCGGCGATAATCGTTGGAGAGCTCGCCCTGGACGGCCGGGTCCGGGCCGGTGCTTCCTCCGTCGGAGCTGGCGTTCTCTCGGCCCGGTCGAAGATCCCATGCGTCGTTGCCCGATCAGTGGCTGCAGAGACGGCAGCCGTTCCCGGCTCGACGGTGTACGGGGTGGAGTCCCTCGCCGACGCCGTCGCCGTCCTCAGGGGAGAGTCGGAAGGCGAGGCTGTTGCGCCTGTGTTGCCCGGCCGGCCGGAGGTCGAGGGAGACTTGTCGCTGGTGAAAGGCCAAGCGGTTGCGAGGAGGGCTCTCGAGATCGCCGCCGTCGGTGGGCACCACGTTCTGATGCACGGCCCTCCCGGTGGAGGCAAGACGATGCTGGCGCGACTGCTGCCCGGGATCCTCCCTCCGCTCACGGACGAAGCGATGGTTGAGGTTGCCCTCCTGTACGCGGCCGCAGGTCTGAGACGGGGAATGGGGCGAGCTCGCCCGTTTCGCTCCCCGCATCACACTGCCTCCCGGGCAGCGCTCGTTGGCGGCGGAAGCGGGATCCCCGTCCCTGGAGAGGTCTCTCTGTCCCACCGTGGTGTCTTGTTCCTCGACGAGTTGGGGGAGTTCCCGAAGGGGAACCTCGACTCCTTGCGCCAGCCTTTGGAAGACGGTGTGGTCACGGTGGCGAGACGCGGAGCCAGCGTCGAGTTCCCCTCCAGGTTCCAACTCGTCGCAGCTTCCAACCCGTGTCCCTGCGGGTTCCGGGGAGATTCACGAAAACCCTGCGAGTGTCGGCCTGCGGAGTTGGCGAGATATCGGCACAGGGTCTCCGGGCCGCTGCTCGACAGGTTCGATCTCGTGGTGAGAGTGGGGAGGGTGGAGGCCGGCGATGCGGCCGGCCCGGCATCCGAGTCGTCGGGCACCGTATCCGCCAGAGTCTCCGATGCGCACGAGTTCGCGACGACCAGGGCCGACAGCGACACTCCGGATGCGCGGCGGGCCCTGATGTCAGCGCTGGACGGCGGGCTGGTGACGGCGCGCGGTGCTCAGCGTGTGCGTCGGGTCGCCCGCTCGATCGCAGACCTAGCCCTCACCGAGAGTGTCGGCTCCGAGCAGATCGCCGAAGCTCTGGCACTGAGGGGCGAGTGGTGACCACGCACAGGCTGGTGACACCCACGGCCGGAGGCTATCCGCAGGGTCTTGCCGACCTCGAGGCACCTCCGCCCATCTTCGTCGCCGGCGAGCTACACGAGCACCCGGGGGTGGCGGTGGTAGGAACGAGGAGGTGCACCAGATATGGGCTCGACCTTGCGGATTCGTTCGGTTCGGCGATCGCGCGATCGGGGTGGACCGTTGTCAGCGGGCTGGCCCGAGGTATCGATGCCGCCGCCCACAGGGGGTGTCTCCGATCGGCCGGCCATGCCGTGGCCATTCTCGGGTGTGGCATCGACGTCTGCTATCCGAAGGAAAACCAGGCCCTATACGACGGGATCTTGGAGGCGGGAGGGGCCATCGTCTCGGAGTATCCGCCGGGGATTCCGCCGGATCGATGGCGGTTCCCGGCGCGGAACAGGCTGATCGCTGCCATTTCGGGAGCCGTTGTCGTTGTAGAAGCGGGGGAAAAGGGGGGCGCCCTGATCACGGCGCGTCTGGCTGCCGAGATCGGCAGACCCGTCTTCGCAGTTCCGGGCGACGTTGACAGGCAGGCTTCGGTCGGCTGCAACCTCCTGATCCGCGACGGGGCGATCCCGGCATTGGGCTCTGATGACCTCGTGGAAGGCCTGACTCTGATCCTCGGCCCGGCTCCGGGGGCGACCGCGGTGCCGAATCCAAGCGTCGACCTCCCAGCGGCCGGGGTGCGCCTCGACGACCTGCCGATGCATTGGTCACTCACCCCCGGCGAGACTCTCATCCGGTTGGGCCAACTCGAGCTCGAAGGCAGAGTGCGCCGGGATGGGGGTCTGATCAGACCGGCTTGACCGGGCGCTGCGGGCGGGCGCCAATAACATTCGGCTTGTGCGTGTTCCTGAGCACCCGTCAAAGAACGGCAGAGGATATGTTTTGGAGCATCGTCTCGTGATGGAGGAAAAGCTCGGTCGCTATCTTCGCGACGACGAAGTGGTACACCACATCAATGGCGACAAGCTGGATAATCGCCCAGATAATTTGGAAGTTCACACGCGTCGTA
>JBFFIL010000055.1:0-7714 GCA_041556535.1 Acidimicrobiia bacterium
GCGTTGAGTGATCAGCCAACCGGGACCCCCGTCAGAGCGCGGTCGAGCAATTGGACGATGTCGACTACTTCGAGACGGTCCTCGTGCCCGGTGGTCTTCACAGCATCGCTGTACATCACCATGTCCTTGGGACAGGAGACCACGAAGTATCCGACGTCGTCTCCGAGACCGACAGCCTCCCGAATCCGGTTCTCTGACGGCCGTTCGTCGAGACCCGAGTCGTCCATCCAGATTCGGCCGCCTCCGGCGCCGCAGCAGAAGCTGTTGGCCCGGTTCCGACCCATCTCCTGAAGGATTAGCCCGGTGGCCTCGATCAACCGGCGCGGGGCGTCGTACTCCTCCTGATAGCGGCCCAGATAGCAGGGATCGTGATAGGTGGCTATGCCCGAAAGCCCTCCGGGAGAGAGCGACCCGTCCCGGATGAGCTGGTCCAGGAGCTCGGTGTAGTGGATGACCTCCTGGTCCAGCCCGTACTCGTAGCGGAGGGTGTTGAGCGAGTGGGGGTCGGTGGTGATGATCTCGTTGTACGTTGCTTCGGCCAACGCTTCGAGGTTCTGCTCGCGCAGCATCTCGAAGAGACCCTCTTCACCCGCGCGGCGGACGTCGTTCCCCGAGTTCTTCTCGCCCTCGTAGAGGATGCCGTAGTCCACACCAGCGCTGTCGAAGATCCGGGCCAGCGTCTGCGACACCTCCACGGCCCTCGGGTCGAACGCGGCATGGTCACCCACGAACCAGAGATAGTCGACCGGCTCGGTTCTGGCGTCCTTGATGTCGAGCCCCTTCGTCCATCGGGCCCGCTGCTTGGCCGGCCTGCCGAAAGAGTTGCCACCCCGGCTCAAGGATTGGAATGCCGACTGGAGCCCGGGCTCGACGTCACCGGCGGTGACCAGTTCCCGGCGCATCTGGACGATGGTGGGAACGTGCTCTATCCCGACCGGGCAGACCTCCATACAGGCCATGCAGGTGGTGCAGGCCCACAGTGTCTCGGTAGAGATGTAATCGCCCGAGATGGCGCCGGTGGTCTCGTTGGGCGCGGCGCCGGGCCCGTACCAGAGGCTGATCCCGGTGCTGGCGTCCGATAGCTCCCGGAGATCGAGGATCAGGTCACGCGGCGAAAGCGGGGCGCCTGTGGTCCTTGCCGGGCACACGTCATGGCACTTGCCGCATTTGGTGCAAGCGTCGAAGTCGAGCAACTCCTTCCAGGTGAAGAAGCCGAGCGGATCGTCACCGGTGACGGTTGCCGGCTCGGGAAGGGCCCGGGCCGAGTCCCGATCTGTGACCATGAGATCGACCACGTCGGTGACCATGTGCATCGCCTTCGAATAGGGGATGAAGGCAACGAACGTCAGTGCGGCCAGAGCGTGAACCCACCAGAAGATGATCCGGGCCGTCTCGGCGCCCTCGACCCCGAGGAACTGAGCGGCTCCGCCTATCGCCCACCCGGCGAATGAGAAGATCTCGAAAGCGGGGAACTCGGCGGCGGCTATCCGGAACCCCTCGAGGAGGAACCCGGTGACGGCGATGAACAGCAGGACCCAGAGAAAGGCTCTGTCGTCGATGGTGTAGCCGTCGCGGTCGTAGCTGCCCTCGGCTCGGTCGACCCGGGTGTAGTCGAGCTTGAAGGGCTTCGAGCGGCGCCGCCTGCCCAGGGCGACCAAGCCCACGATCAGGGCGACTGAGAACACATCCACGATCAGCGAGTAGACCTGATAGAACCTCCCGTGCCAGAACTGGAGGTCGGGCCTGTCGAGGAACAGCCCGATTATGTCTTCGTCGATGGCAATGGTCGCCGTCGCCGCGGTTAGCACGACGAAACCCCAGAAGACCAGGAAGTGCGCTCTGCCGACAGACCGGTCCCCCTTTGCCACGGTGCGCTGCGAAGTGATCTCTGCGAACGCCGGGCCCAGTCGTCTCCAGTCCAGCTTGCGCCCCCTGCCCCGGGCATACTTCCTCACCCGGAACAAGAACCCGAAAACGAAGATCAGAGTCGCCAGCAGCGTGAGCAGATAGAAGGCGACCACGCCCTCAGACGGGATGTTGAGGAAGGTCTCGCGGTGCGGTACCACTCGATCCGCAAGCAACGCGGGACCTCCCATGGGACTCCTACTCCAGGCCGTCGATCAGCTCGGGCATGATGTCGAAGATGTCGCCGACCCATCCGTAGTGCGCCACGCCAAAGATGGGCGCCTGCGGGTCGGTATTGATCGAGATGATGGTCGCAGAGTCCTTCATCCCCTCCACGTGCTCGGGGGCCCCGCTGACGCCAAGGGTCAGATAGACCTTCGGTTTCACCGTCAGACCGGATTTCCCAACCTGACGCGTCTTGGGAAGCCACCCCTGGTCGATGATCGGGCGCGACGCGGCCAGCGCGCCGCCCAGGGCATCGGCGAGCTCCTGGGCCTCTGCGATGTTGTCCTGAGACTCGATGCCCCGGCCGACCACGACAAGGACGTCCTCGGCCGTGATGTCCACATCACCGCCCTCAGGCTCGGACAATCCGAGAAAACGGGTCCTCAGATCGCCCACGGGACTGTCCATCGTCTCGACGACCCCTGCACCTCCGCTTTTGCCCCCCTCCGCCGAGGCGGAGCCGGCCAAAACGGCGAATATCGCCTTGTCTCCGTCGATTTCGACGTCGCCCTCGATCTTGCCGGCGTATAGCTGGCAGGTGGCGCCAATGCCTCCGTCCAGGCTGACGGATGAGCAGAAAGAAACGAGGGGCGTCCCCGACGACTCCGACATCGCAGAGGCGACATCCATGCCCATGGAGGTGTAAGGGACCAACACGATCGACGCGTCCCCGGCCATCGCCGAGAAGGCCATCGCGTGACCGTCCGGGCTGAAGTTCTCGAAGGCGGGGTCGTCCACCACCAAGATCTTGTCGGCCCCGCCGAGTCGTCCCGCCATGTCGCCGACACCGGAGCCGACGAGACCCGCGATCACGTCACCGCCGACCTGGTCGGCGAGGCCTCGAGCCATTGCCAACAGCTCGAAACTGATGTCCGTCACCTCACCCTGGAGGTGCTCGACGGCAACAAAGACGTCGGACATCATGAGGCTCCTTTGATGATCTCGATGATTCTCTCGGCGGCCTCGGTCTCGTCGCCTTGGATCATCTCGGCGCCTTCGCCCGATTCCGGGACACGCACTGCGACGAGACGAATACCGGGCCCTTCGTCGGGAGTTTCGATGTCCTCCTCGCTCAGCGCGCCGCTCTGCTGTGCCTGGCGTATGAGGCTCACGGCCACATAACGCGGCGCCTGCTTTGCCGCCTGCACACCCAGGACCGCCGGCGTCTGCACCTCGTAGTCGGCGGTGACGCCGCCCCAGAACTCCTTGGTCACAGTCACCGATCCAGCACCGGCCCTTGCTCCGACCACAACCGACACGTGGGGGATGCCGAGCCTGGCCGCCACGCGCACCGAGAGCTGGCCATCCAACTCGTCGGCAGCCTGGACTCCGGTGAATATCAGGTCGTACGAGCGGCCGTCGAGCGCGGACGCGAAGGCCGCTGCTTGGGATCTCACATCCAGGTGACCGATGTCGTCGCCCAGCTTCACCGCCTCGTCGGCCCCCTTGGCCAGGGCGGTGTAGAGGATCTGCTCCATCTCGTCCGCACTGCCCAGGCCCAAGACGGTGACACTTCCCCCCGAGGCCTCCTTCAGCAGGATCGCCTCTTCGAGGGCATGGTCGTCGAACTCGTTGAGCACATAACCGAGATAATCCCGGTCGAGATCACTTCCGTCGTCGTTGATCTCCAGTTCCTCCACCGGGTCGGGGACCGGGCGGAGCAAGACAACACTGTCCAATTTCCCTCCGTTGTTCCTTTGTCAGCCAGCCGATGCGAGGCCCATGGCCTGTGCCAGGAGCTCGGCGATGTCGAGCACCTGGAGCGCATCATCGTTGTTCGTCGACTTGACGGCGTCCTCGAAGCGAGAGACCTCATAGGGGCAGACCACACACAGGGTGTCGGCGCCGGTCTCCACCGCCTCCAGCACACGCTTCTCGGACAGGCGCATGCTCTGGTTCTCGGCGGCGTGGCCGTCGAGCCACATCCCGCCCCCGCCCCCGCCACAGCAGTATCCGTTTTCCCTGCTCCGCCACATCTCGGTGAACTCGGCGCCGGGCAGGGCTTCGATCAGCCGCCGCGGGGCCTCGTACTCACCGTTGTGACGACCGAGGTAGCACGGGTCGTGGAAAGTGATGTTGAGGTCGATCGACTGGTCGAGACCCATCTCCTCGATCCGCTCGGCGAGATACTGCGTGTAGTGCACGACGTTGTACTCACCACCACGGGCCGGGTACTCATGAAGGAACGCGTTGTAGGCATGCGGGTCGGTGGTGAGGAGGACGTCGAACTCGTATTTTCCGAGTGTCTCGATGTTCTGCTCGGCGAGCATCTCGAAAAGGCCGCTCTCGCCGGCTCGGAGCATCGAGTCGCCGTCGTGGCGCTCCTCTGCCCCCAGGATGGCGAAGTCGACGCCGAGATGGGCCAGCACGCTGGCGAGGGCCTTCGAGGCGTCGATCCCCCTGGGGTGGTAGGACGGGTAGTCGCTCACCCACCACAGGACGTCCACCTTTCGGCCGACCTCGGATATGACCGGGACTTCGACGTCCAGATCTCGGGTCCAGGCCGCACGCCGTTTTGCGTTCTTGCCAAGCGGGTTGCCGTAGCGGGCGGTCTTCTCGAAGACGTCCTGCAGCTCGGCGGGGACGTTGCCGGCGAGCACGGCCTCCTTTCGGATCGCCGGGGCGATCTGGAGCATGTCCACTTCCTTGGGGCAGACCCGGAGGCAATTGGCGCAGGTCGTGCAAAGCCAGAGATCGGGGTCGGTGAACAGGTCTACGCCCACTTGAAGCTTGCGATACAGCTTCCGAGGCCCGTAGCTCCCGACATGGTCAACGGGACAGACCGCTATGCACTGGGCGCACTGGTAGCACCAGCCCATCGACTCGCCGCCATCCAGGTCGGTGACACGATCGAGCTGGGAGATGTCGTAGTCGGTGATGACCCGCTGATCGAACATCCGGTTCCAGTGACCGGATATGTCCATCCCTTCGAGAGTCAGGTGCTCTATCTCGAGGACGGCCGTAGGGTCGACCTTTGGGCTGACCTCTCTGCTCATGCTTGCTTGGACTCCAACCGGTGGACACCCAGCAGCCTGCTCACCAGCTCGGCAAGCTCGGGAATGACTCTGTTGAACTCCTGGGTCATCCTCATCCGGAGGGTCGTGTACATGTAGACGGCGTAGACGGAGGCCAGAAAGACGTCGGTTCCGAACACTCCATGCCCCGAAGTCCGGAACCCTGCGGCGGCACCCACCTCATCGACAAAAGCCATGGCGACGCCGATCCGGTCGTACGTGGCAGAGACAGTTCCGCCGTCGATCTCCACCTCCTCCATGACTATCAGAGGAAGCGACCCGGTCTCACTGTCGGGGTTCCACATCCAGCGGGTCCAGAGCCAGTAGGTGTCGGGGTTGGAGAAGTGGAGGAGCTCCGAGCCGAGGTCGAAACCGGTCGATGCCTGCACACCTCGCCCTACCGTGCCGACGACGGCGTGGAAGTCTTCGAGCCGTTGGCCAGCGGCCGCCGAGCCGTATAGAAGCTTGCTCACGGCCTCGACCAGGCCCTCGAGGGTGAGTGTGTTGAGGATCACATCCGCCTTTCGCCGGGACGAGAAGACCCAGCGCAGCGTCTCCGTGGCCTCGTTCTCGGACCAGGCCGAAAGGGCGTCGGAACGCAGCAGGGCCTGCATCCGCTCCGCCTTGTACTCCACTTTTGCCGCAACGCGCTCCAGTTGGGCCTCGCTGACCCTTTGCAGCGCGAGATTGGTGAACTCGCGCGCGGTGGGCGTGTCGACCACCTGACCCACGAGCACATCCTGTGGGGTCAGGCCAGCACCCCCGCGCTCACGAACGCGACGGCTTTTGCAGCCGCGGCGCCGGCGGTTGCGATCGAGTCGTCGAGGTCGGCAGGGCCTCGGGCGGCTCCGACCGCGAATACGCCGGGGACCGATGTCGCCACGGTGTCGAGGCTGTTGTGGTCTTGTTCGATGAACCCGTACTTGTTGGTGCCGAGGCCCAGGATCCCGGCCATGTCGCGGGTTCCCTGACTTGGCTCCATGCCGACTGCGAGGACCACGATGTCCATCGCCACCTCCATGGGCCGGCCCATCGTCGTGTCCTCGCCCCGGACGACCAGTTTGTCGCCCTTCTGGAGGATCTCGGTGACGATCCCCTTCACGTAGTTCACCTTGTGCTTCTCCTGGGCGGGCCAGTAGATCTCGTTCTCCCAGTACCCGTACATCCTCATGTCGATGTAGAAGATGAACACGCGTGCGTCTGGCACCTGCTCACGAATCTCGATGGCCTGTTTGGAAGAGATGCCACAGCACACCTTGGAGCAGAACTCGTTGCCGATCTGTCGGTCCCTCGATCCCACACATTGGATGAATGCCACCCGTTCAGGGGGCTCGCCGTTCGAGGGTCTGACGAAGTTTTTCTCCTTGAGCATCGACTCGGCATCGGCGAGGGTGATCACATCTGGGAACTCGTAGTAGCCGTACTGCTGTGTCTCCCGGCCCGGGTCGAAGTGGCGGAAGCCCGTGGCGACGATTATCGACCCGGCATCGAGGCTCTCGCCACCGCTCAGAGTCAGTGAGAACTCAGGTGCGGAGCCGCTCATCGCGGTCACGGTGGTGCCGGTGAGGATGTCGACGTTGGGGTGCTCGGCCACCGCCGAGATCATCTCCCCCATGGCCTCCTCGGCGGAGCGGAACCCGTGGGTGAGAGCTGCATAGTTGGCCTGGATCGGCATGCCGCCCATCGAGTCGTTCTTCTCGATGAGTGTCACTTGCGCTCCGAGGTCGGCGGCGAGCCGTGCGGCCTCGAGCCCGGCCGGGCCGGCCCCGATGACCGCGATCCGTCCCTCAGGCATCAACGTCCTCCCATGTCAGGTATTCGATCTCGTTGTTCTCGAGACGCTTCAGGTCCTTCTCGAACTCGACCCAGGCCGCTTCCCAGTCGATGCCCATCTTCTCCAGCAGGGGCCGGTAGTCGGTCGAGTGCCAGTGGAGTTGGGCCACCCGGTAGGGATGGGCCCCCATCGCAAGGGCGGCGAACTGGGCGTCCGACATGACCGGCACGCCGACGTTCTTGTCGTGGGCCTGAGCGGCGAATTGGCTCTTGTCCAGCGTCGTCACGCAGCCTGTGTCGTGTGTGATGACGACGTCGGGGTTGGCCTCTTCCTTCATGACTTCGATCTTGCGCTGGGTTGCGAAGGAGCGTGAGAAGTCACGCTGGACCAGGATGTGGCGGAAGCCGAACCCACAGCAGTCGAAGAATGTCGAGTAGTCGCCGATGGTCCCGCCCAGAGACTCGATCAGACCCGTGACGGTCGCCGTCCGCTCACCGCCGTAGATGTCAGGGTCGTAGATCGCGTCCTCCTTGACGAGCTTGTAGTAATGGCATGCAGGGTGAACCGACGCTGTTATGTCGGAGAAGTCACGGGTCTGGCCTGCAGCGATCCTGTCACGCATCGCGTGCACCCACTCGGAGTAGTGGACTATCTCCTCGGGCATCACCATCGGCTTGCCCAGCTTGTCCATGATCTGGCGCACCTGGTCACGGAGATCGTCGTGATGGACTATCTCCTCCCTCACTTCCTTGTAGTGCCCGTACGAGGTGCCGCAGTGGATGATCGGGAAGTACCC